>JALRGF010000103.1 GCA_023253495.1 Verrucomicrobiales bacterium | reverse complement strand
GTCCGAGGCGTCGGAATCAAGCTTCCAGTGGGCGACCAAGGCGGCCGGGGCCGCGGTGGCGGCCAAGAGACTTAACACGGCTGCGGAGAGCGTCGTCTTCATGATGTGGATGGTGCGTAATGGGAATGATCCGGTTGGCGGGGTCCCGGTGGGCCGGGATTCCGACACGACAGCATCCTTTTTGCCAGATCTCCGGCCCGTTGGCGAGAATTTTCGCCCGGTTCCGACGAAATTTTTCCACAGGCCGTCGGTGTGTTCTCGCCTGTCGCGGCCTCCGCGGCGGTTGCGCCGGCTGGCGGCGTGGGTTTTCTGCGCGCATGGGATTTTCTCTTGAGGCGTTGCCGCCGTCGTCCACGCACGTCCATCTGATCGGGGTGGCCGGCTCGGGCATGAGCGGCCTGGCCTGGCTGTTCCTGCAGCGCGGGTACACGGTTTCCGGGTGTGACCGGGTCACCAGTGCGGAAACCGAGCGGTTGATGGCCGCGGGTCTGGAATTCCATTGCCCGCAGACGGCCGAGTCGGTGCGCGGCGCGGATGTGGTCGTCTCCACCAGCGCGGTCAAACCCGGCAATCCGGCGTACGATGCCGCCGTGGCCGCCGGTGTCGTCTTGTGGCGTCGGGCCGAGGCGCTTGCCGCCCTCATGCGCGGCCGGAAGGGGATTGTCATCTGCGGGACCCACGGCAAAACGACCACATCCGCCATGAGCGCCCACGTTCTCCGCGAGGCCGGCCTGCACCCGAGCCACTACGTCGGCGCGGAAATCCCGCTGCTCGGCGCCAATGCCGCCTGGGATCCCGCGGGTGAACACTTTGTGGCCGAGGGCGACGAAAGCGATGGCACCCTGGTCCATTTTCACCCCGAACACGCCGTCGTGCTCAACATTGAGGAGGAACACCTTGACCACTATGCCGACCTCGACGCCATCCTGCGCGTGTTCGGTCGGGTGCTCGACCAGACCGCGTCGACCGTTTATTATTGCGCCGACGACGCCGGTGCGCGCCGCGCCTGCGCCGGGCGCGACGGGGTCGTTTCCTTCGGGTTTTCGGAGGCGGCCGATTTCCGGGCGGTCGACCTCGTCAGCCTCGGCCAGAGCAGCACGTGTACCGTGCTCCACGGTGGCCGGCCGCTCGGGGAGCTGGTGCTGAATATTCCCGGTCGCCACAACGTGAGCAACGCGCTGGCGGCTGTGGCGGTGGCGACCGGGCGCGGGGTGCCTTTCGACCGGATCCGTGCCGCGCTCGAGGGGTTTCGCGGGGCCAAACGGCGGTTTGAGGTGCTGTACCGGAGTGCCGCGTACCGCATCGTCGACGACTATGGCCACCACCCCTCGGAAATTGCCGCCACCCTGGCCGCGGCGCGCGCGTTGCACCCTCAGCGCTTGGTCGTTGCGTTCCAGCCCCACCGCTACACCCGTACCAAGCTGCTCAAGGATCAGTTTGGTCCGGCCTTCGCGGCGGCCGATGCGGTGTTTGTGACCGATGTGTATGCGGCCAGCGAGCCGCCGATTCCCGGGGTCAGCGGACAGACGATTGTTGATGCCATTCAGGCCGCCGCGCCTTCAGTCGAGGCGGTTTCCGCGGGTCCGGTGGGCACGGCCCACCTCGCGGTCGGCAATTTTCTGCGGCCCGGCGACCTGCTCATCACCCTGGGTGCGGGCAACATCCATGAAGTCGGCACCCGTCTGGCGGCCGGGCTGCGCGCTCTCGAAGAAATGACCACCGCCCTTGGCGAAACCGACCTCGGGCCGGACACGCCGGCACCCGTACTCCGGCTTTACGAGCCGATGAGC
>JALRGF010000076.1 GCA_023253495.1 Verrucomicrobiales bacterium | reverse complement strand
CCATCCAGCCGGCTCTGCAACCGCACCCGCGCCGGCGCCGTGACGGCCGGCGCCGTGAACCGGAAAGCAACGCGGGATCCGGAAGCCGAGGGCACAAGAAACTCGTCCGGCACCGGGCTGAGCGGCGCCGCGGCTCCCGGTACCATCGACTCAATAAAAACCGGCGGCGGCTCAGCCCGCAGCGCGAATGCCTCGGGGTCGATGAGAGCCAGTCCGGCCACCGTGCCGAAAGCGAGCCGGCCGTCGCTCAGGCGCGCCCCGGCCGGATGATAACCGCCGGTGCATTCGATGCCGGGCAGTCCGTCACCGGTGTCGAGCACGAGCACCTCCAGCGATCCTCCGCCGGCCGCGGCCACCCGGTCGAGCGACTGGAACGTCATCCGGGCCACGCCCCGGTTCGTGCCGACCCAGAGGCATCCGGCCCCGTCATCCAGGATCTGCGAGACGGTTTCGTCCGGCAGCCCGTGCTGCCGAGTAAAACGGATGACGCGGTCGTCCTGCCAGCGCACCAGTCCGCCGCTGGTCCCCGCCCATACCACTCCCCGCGTGTCTTCGCGCAGCGTGCGCACAAACTGGCTGGGCAGGCCGTCGGCCCGACCCCATCGGCGCACGCGGCCGTCCGTCTCCAGACACGCCACCCCCTGACCCGCGCTGCCAAACCACACCCGCCCGCCACCGTCCACCACCACCGCCGTGACCGGCAGACCGGCCAACGCCTCCACGCCGGCCGGTTGGCGCAACCGGCCATCCAGAAAATACGCCGGCCCGCCGTCCAGCGTGCCGACCCAGAGCCCGCCGGCCGCATCCTCACCCAGTGCCGCCACCACCCGCCCCGGCAAGCCTTGTGCCGGGCCCAACGGCACCGTCGTGGCCCCGTCATGACGGAACACCCCGTCCGTCGAGGTCCCGATCCACAAAGCACCATCCCGCGTGGCCGCCAGCGCGGAAATCACCCGGTTTTCCAGCACGTAGCTCGGCGACTTCGGTTCCGCGCGCGGCGCGGCCGGCCCCAGCCGGTTCAGTCCGCCGCCGTTGGTCCCGATCCAGAGCGTGCCTGCGGCATCCTCGACCAGCGCCATCACGCCGTTGTGCGACAGGCCGTCGTGGGTGGTGACCGCCTCGATCCGCCGCGGGCGCAGCACGGTCAATCCTCCGCCGACGGTACCGACCCAGAGGTTGCCCTCGCGATCAAGGCAGAGGGCTCGCACACTGTTCGCGGCCAAACCGTCATCGGTGGTGATCGACTGCAGTGCCCCGTCGCGCAACCGCAGCAGCCCGCTCGCCGAGGTCCCCACCCAGACGTCCCCCGAGGGCGCCGCCAGCAGAACGCGCGTCTGGGAAGCCAGCATCCGGTCTCCCTCGCCAAAAGTGGTCACCGCACCGTCCTGCAGCCGGCCGACATATCCGTTGGCTCCGCCGAACCACACGGCCGCGTCCGGTCCTCCGGTCACCGCGCTGATGGCGGAAAAGCTCGACGGGTCCAGCGCGGCCGGCGCCTTCTCGACGGCACGCCCGTTCCAGCGGACCATTTCCGACCCTTCGAAGGTGAACCACACGCCGTCGCTCTCCACGGCCAGGCTGCTGACCAGTCCGGGAACGCATCGGGTGACCTTGCCCTGGTGCCACCGGTGCAGGCCGTTGGGCGTGCCGATCCACAGGCCGCCCTCCGCCGCCGCGGCCAGCGCCAGCACGGTATTGCCCGAGAGCCCCCGACCGAGGTCATACCCCTCAAAGCGTCCCTCCCGCCACCGCGCCAGCCCGCCCCCCGCCGTACCCGCCCACAGCACACCGTCCGCATCCTCGCACAGCGCCGTAATATTCAAACTCGGCAACCCCTCGCTCTCCCCGAAGACCGTGAAGCGCAGACCATCAAAACGCGCCAGACCGTTGGTCGTCCCCACCCACAGCCAGCCGTCCCGCGTCGGCAGCACCGCGGTCACAGTGTTAGACGGCAGGCCGCGCGACGTCGTCCAGGTCTCCAGCAGATACTCGCGCGTCGAGGGACGCCCGTCACCAGGCAGTTCCGTCGCCGACGCCGCAAAATACCCCGGCGCCTCGACATGCGGCGGCGTGCCCATCGGCAGGTCCGGCAACGCCTCGCGGTCGGCCGAACTCGCCGCCAGCCGCCAGTCCCCCGGCTCGACCGCCGTCTCCACCCGGTAGCCGGTCGTCAACCGATCGATAAATTTCCGCTCGCGATCGCGGCTCCACACCACCCGGTCAATCCGCACCATCCCGGGAAATTCCAGTTCGACCCAGCCG
>JALRGF010000724.1 GCA_023253495.1 Verrucomicrobiales bacterium | reverse complement strand
GCGTGTTCGGTGCCGCCGACGTAGAGGTCGACGCCGCCCTTTTCCGGCGCGCCGGCGGCAGCTCCCATCCAGTAGCGTTCGGCCTCGGTGGAGACAAAGCGGTCGGCGTTGCGGGCGTCGCAGTAACGCAGGTAATACCAGCAGCTGCCGGCCCATTGCGGCATGGTATTCAGCTCGCGGGTGGCGGTCTGGCTGTAGCGCACCCAGTCGGTGGCCTTGCTCAGCGGCGGCTCCGGGGTGCCGGTTGGTTTGAAGTCGTCGAGGGCCGGCGGCAGGACCGGCAGTTCGGAGTCGTCGAGGGCGCGGTGGCGACCGTTTTCCCAGAGGATCGGAAACGGTTCGCCCCAGTACCGCTGGCGCGCGAAGAGCCAGTCGCGCAGTTTGTAATTCACGGTTTTGCGGCCCAGCTCCCGCTCTTCCAGCCAGGCGGTGATCCGCACCTTGGCTTCGGCGGTCGGCAGGCCGTCGAGGAATCCGGAATTCACCGCCACCCCCTCGCCGGCGAAACAGCCGGTTTCCTCATCTCCGACCGGCGCCGGATCCGTGGCGGCCCGTGCCACCACCGGGCTCACCGGCAGGCCGAAGGCGGTGGCAAATTCGAAGTCGCGGTCGTCGTGGGCCGGCACCGCCATGATGGCGCCGGTGCCGTACCCCATCATAACATAATCGGCGATCCAGATCGGGATGGCTTCGCCATTGACCGGGTTGATGGCGCGGGCGCCGGTGTCGACGCCGGTCTTGGTACGGGCCACACCGCGGTCGAGATCGGATTTGGCGGCGGTGGCCTGGCGGTAGGCGTCGACGTCCGCGTGTCGGTCCGGTGCGGTGATGGCCGTGACCAGCGGGTGTTCGGGGGCGAGCACCATGTAAGTCGCGCCGAAGAGGGTGTCCGGCCGGGTGGTGAAGACGAGGAGGTCCGAGTCGGCGGACTGCCCGTCGATCCGGAAACGCACTTCCGCGCCCTCGCTGCGCCCGATCCAGTCGCGTTGGCGCGCCTTGATGCCGGCGGGCCAGTCGAGCGGTTCCAGTTCATCGGCGAGGCGGTCGGCGAAGGCGGTAATGCGGAGCATCCATTGTTTCATCGGACGCTTCTCGACCGGGAACCCGCCGACTTCGCTTTTGCCGTCGACGACCTCCTCATTGGCGAGCACGGTGCCGAGGCCCGGGCACCAGTTGACCGGCACCTCGGCGACGTAGGCAAGGCGCACGCGGTCGGGGTCCGGTCCGGTGAATGAGGAGATCGGCTCGGCCCGGCGGGTGGCCGGGTTGTACCATGAGTTGTAGATCTGGAGGAAGATCCATTGGGTCCACCGGAAGTACCCCGGGTCGGTGGTATTGACCTCGCGGTCCCAGTCGTAGGCGAACCCGAGCCGTTTCAGCTGGCCGGTGAAGCGGGCGATGTTGCGTTCGGTGGTGACGCGCGGGTGCTGCCCGGTTTTGATGGCATATTGTTCGGCGGGCAGTCCGAAAGCGTCCCATCCCATCGGGTGCAGCACGTTCCACCCCTGTTTGCGGCGGGCGCGGCTGATGATGTCCGTCGCCGTATATCCTTCCGGGTGGCCGACGTGCAGGCCGTCGCCGCTCGGGTACGGAAACATGTCGAGCGCATAGAACTTCGGCCGGGCCGGATCAAAATCCGGGTCACCCGGATTGGGGGTGCGGTATGTTTTTTCGGCCTCCCAGCGAGCCTGCCACCGGGGCTCGAATTCAGGGAACGGGAACGCTTTGCGGGTCTCGCTGCTCATCGGATGGAAAAACGGAAATCCGCGAACCGGGTGGTTCGCGGAGAAAAGGAGGGCGCGGACGGCCCCGGGGCGGAGCGGGGTCCGGTCGAATCAGATTTCCTCGCCGACGGCGTAGCGCACGAACCGGCGGATCTGGATGTTTTCGCCGAGTTTGGCGATCTGTTGTTTGACGAGCTGCTCGATGGTTGTTTCCGGATCCTTGATGAACCCCTGTTCGAGCAGGGCGATGCTGCTGAGGAATTTGTCCACCTTGCCCTGAACGATCTTGTCGACCACGGCCGCCGGCTTGTCCTTGATCTGGGCGGCGGCGATTTCGCGTTCCTGCTCGATGAGCTTCGGGTCCACGTGATCGCGGCTGACCACCTTCGGGTTGGCGGCGGCGATGTGCAGGGTGACGTCCTTGACGAACTCGCGGAAGGCTTCGTTTTTGGCGACGAAGTCAGTTTCGCAGTTTACCTCGATGAGCACGCCGACCTTGCCCTGCATGTGGATGTAGCTGGCGATGACACCTTCCTTGGTGGCGCGGTCCGATTTGGCGCCGGCCTTCAGTTCGCCCTTCTTGCGCAGGGCGGTGATGGCGGCTTCGATGTCCCCCTTGCTTTCGACAAGGGCTTTTTTGCAGTCCATCATGCCGAGACCGGTTTTTTCACGGAGCTCGGAGACGAGTTTGGCGGAGATTTCGCTCATGGGTGGTGGATGATTGGTGATTGAAAGGACGGGTGGGTCGAGAGTCGTGGAGCGTGAGTCTGGAAACAGGAAGCCTCCGGTGGGGAGCCGGAGGCGCTGAGCCGGTCAGTATTCAGGCGCTGAGCCGGTCAGTGATCAGTCGCTGGACCGGCGGTTGCGGAGCGCCCTGTTTTCGGCGGCGGCTTCTGCGGCGCGGCCGCCGGCTCCGGCCCGGCGATCCGGGCGGATTATTTGGCGGAGAGGATGGCGTCGACGAGCTTCTGGAGGATGATGCGGATCGAGCGGATGGCGTCGTCGTTGGCGGCGATCGGGAAATCGACCTTGTCCGGATCGGCATTGGAATCGACGAACCCGACGATGGGGACGCCGAGGCGTTGGGCTTCGGCGACGGCGATGACTTCGCGGGCGGTGTCAACGATGACCATGGCGTCCGGTTTGCGGTCGAGGCCGCGGATCCCGAGCAGGTTGCGCTGGAGCTTGGCGCGCTCGCGGCCGAGGGCGGCGAGTTCCGATTTAGACATCTTCTTGAAATCCGGGTGTTTCTCGATGTTTTCGAGGTAATCGAGACGTTTGACCGACTTGCGGACGGTTTCGAGGTTGGTCAGGGTGCCGCCGAGCCAGCGGTTGTTGACGTAAAACTGTTTGGTGGCTTCGGCGGCTTCGCGCACGGCGTCCTGGGCCTGGCGTTTGCATCCGACGAAGAGGATTTTTTTGCCATCGCGGGCGAGGTTGCCGAGGAAGGCGGAGGCCTCGTCGATCTGCCGGACCGTTTCTTCCAGATTGATGATGTGGATGTTGTTCTTCTTGTCGAGAAGGAACGGCTTCATCTTCGGATTCCATTTCTTGCTTTGGTGGCCGAAATGGACGCCGGCTTCGACGAGTTCTTTGAGGACTTCAGTGGACATGTGGGTATGAGGTCCGTCGCCCGCACGGGGTGAAGTTCCGGAGGAAGCCGGAAGCCGCTCAGCCTGACAAGGCCGATCCGAGCGACGGGATGGTTGGAGTGATTTGAAATTCCCTGCGGGGCCGCACGGGCGCGGTGACGGGGAAGGCGGAATGTGACGGCCATCCGGAAGAACGCAACCGGGAATCGTCGGCTGCGGAAAATGCGTTTGCACGGCGATGCGGATGCGATATGAGAACTCCGTGTCGTGCGCCCCGTTCAGACTCCTGGCCGGTCTTCTCGTCATGATGGCGGTGGGGATGGTGCAGTTGCAGGGCGTGAGCCGCGGTTTCTGGTGTGTGTGTGCGCCGGAGCCGGTGCGCGTGGACGGTCCGGACTGTCAGATGTCGGAGTGCCATGCTGCGGATCACACGCCGGGCGATGCGGCTCATGGATGTGCGGAATCCGGCCACGGCCACGATTCGAACGCGCCCTGTGATCAGGATCACCAGCACCGTGAAGTGAGGGAAGCGCTGCGGACCACGGCGGTGGCTGCGTCGGTGCCGGTCCCGGCTCCGATGGAGCATGACCTTCCGCCATCGCTGATTGTTTCGGCGGGCCTCCGCCTGATCACGAAGACGGCGCCGGCGTGCGAGGCGTGGCCGGGACGCTCGCGGGGCGGCGGACCGCCGACGCCGGCAATGGTGGCGCGGACGATGGTGATGCTGGTGTGAGGGTGGCTTGCCGGCCCGGCTGCCGCGTTGACGGAGTATCGGTCGGCCTTCCGAGTCACGGGACCGCGGAGACGTGGAACCCCGAACCTTGCATCCTGCTTTCATTATGTTTCAAGTTTTTCTGGCCGCCGCCGCGATCGGCGGCACCCTTGCCACCGGCATCACCACCGCCACCGCAGCGACCGTCGCCTTCACCTCCGAGAGTGCGGTGGAGCGGGCGCTGCGGCATAATCCCGACCTGCTGGCCGCCCGCCTGGCGATTGCCGAGGCGGAAGGGCGTCTGCTGCATGCCGGGCGTCTGGCCAATCCGGAAGTCGAGGCGGCGGTCATGCCGAATATGGAAGGGCGGGAGTTTTCGGCCGGGCTGGGCGTGGTACAGAAAGTGCCTTTGGCGCGGCGGCTGCGCCTGGAAAAGGCGGTATCGCAGGCCGATCTGGAGGTCGTGAAACTCGAGGTGGGTGCGGCCGAGCGGGAGGTTGCGTTCAAAGTGCGTCTGCTGGTGGTGAGGTTGCTCGATGGGCAGGCGCGGCGTGAGTTCCAGCGGCGCCGGGTCGTCCACGGGCAGGAAATGCTGGCGGTGGCGGCGCGGGCGGCGGCGGCGGGAGAAGGATCGGCGCTGGCGGCGGCGGAGCTGGAGCTGGAGGCCGGACAACTGGAGGCCGGACGGTTGCAGATTGAGGCTCAGGAAACCGCATGGCTCGGCGAGCTGCGTCCGCTGCTCGGGCTGTCGCCGGCCGTCCCGTTGAGTGTGACCGGGTCGCTGCCGGAGCCGGCGTGGCCAGGTGTTTCGGATGAACCGGATGTCGATCAACTGGCGCGGTATCGGGTGGCGCGGGCGCGGACGGAGGCGGCGCGGCGGAATCTTTCCCTGCAGCAGGCCAGCCGCTGGGAGGATGTTTCCGTGGGACTCGGCTACGAACGGGAACACGGTGAAGACGCCGGATACGGACTGCGGCGCGAGAACATCATCGGTCTGAAGCTGAGTGTGCCGTTGCCGTTGGGCAAGAACAACCTGAGCCATGTGCGGGAAGCCGAGGCGCTGGCGCGGCGGCGCGAGGCGGAAGCGGACGCGGTGGCGGCCGGGATGCGGGCCGAGGCGGCGGCGGCCCGCGCCGAGATGGCGGCGGCGGTGCGCGTGCATGAGCAGGCGTCCGGCGCGCTGCTCGGCAAGGCGCGTCAGCTGGAAGAGAGGTATTGGGCCGCCTACCGTGCGGGCCAGGCGTCGCTGACCGATGTGATCCGGTCGCGGGAAAAGCGGCTGGCGCTGGAGGCGTCGGCCCTCGAGGCGCGCCGCGACTATCATCTGGCCCGCGTTCGTTTTGAGGCGGCGACCGGCCGTTAGAGACGTATTTCGACCGGAACCTGATCTGACAATGATTTTCCGACTTGCTGTTTTTCTGATGGTTTCCGCGGTGGCCGGCGGCGTGCGTGCGGCTGACGAGGAGAAGCTGTCGCAACTGGCGCGCACGGTGGTGCTGGACGAGACCGGGGAGAAGAACCTCGGGATCGAGACCGTGGCGGCCGAGGAAACGACCTTTGATGAGACGGTCTTCGCGCTCGGGCGTCTGGAGGTATTGCCCGGCAAAAAAGGGGTGGTCAGCAGCCGGGTGGCGGGGCGCGCCCAGACGGTCATCGCGCTGCCCGACATGGCGTGTGAGGTGGGCGACGAGCTGGTCTGGGTCGAGAGCCGACAGCCTGGTGATCCGCCGCCGGTGGTGCGTCTGGACGCCCCGATCAGCGGGATCATTGCGAAGGTGCAGGTGGCGACCGGCCAGCCGGTGGAGCCGGGAGATTCGCTCATTGAAATTTATGATCTGGAGACGGTGGAAGCGCTGGCGGCGGTGCCGGCGCATCGCGCGGGGGTGCTGCGCAAAGGCATGATGGCGGCGATCCGGGTCGAGGGGTTGGCCGACCGGGTGTTTGAGGCCGAGCTGAACCACCTCGGGGCGGACGCGGATCCGGAAACCGGCACGGTGGAAGCCGCCTTTCACGTGGTCAATCCGGATGGCGTGTTGCGGCCCGGGCTGCGCGCGGAATTTTCCATCACGGTCTCCCGCCGGGACGGGGTGATGAGTGTGCCGCGGGAGGCGGTTCAGGGCGAGGGGGCGGATCGTTATGTCTTCATCCGGGATTACGATCTGGCGCATGCGTTTGTGAAGACGCCGGTGGTGCTGGGCGCGCGCCACGACCGTGCCGTCGAGGTGCTCGAAGGGTTATTGCCCGGGGACGAGGTGGTGACGCGCGGGGCGTATTCCCTGGCCTTCGCCGGCAAGGGCAGTGTGTCGCTGCGTGAGGCGCTGGATGCCGCCCACGGCCACCCGCACAACGAGGATGGCTCCGAGATGACCGCGGAACAGATCGCGGCCGCGCAGGGCGCCGCCGGCACAGCGGGCGCTGCCCACGGCCATGGGGGCGGGGGTGGCGACGTGTTGTTCTGGCAGATCGCCTGCGGCGTGCTCGCGGTGCTCCTGCTGGTGGCGGTGGTGAAACGCGGGGGCGGCCCGGACCCGGAGGCCGCCTCATCCTGACTCCCGGCATCCGCGCCGCCTGACTGTTTTCCATCGCATCGTTCCATGCTCGACGCTCTCATCCGATTTTCCCTGCACCATCGCCCGCTCGTTCTCGGAGTGGCCGTGCTGGTGCTGGTCTTCGGATTCCAGACGGCGCGGCAGCTGCCGGTCGAGGTGCTGCCGGACATGACCAAGCCGACGGTGACCATCCTGACCGAGTGCCCGGGTCTGGCCCCCGAGGAGGTGGAGGCGCTGGTGTCGCAGCCGATTGAAAGTGCGGTCCAGGGGGTGGGCGGACTGGACCGGCTGCGCTCGAGTTCGGATGTCGGGTTGTCGCTGGTCTTCGCCGAATTCCGGTGGGGCACCGACATTTACCGGGCGCGCCAGCTCGTGCAGGAACGCCTGCAGGCCGTGCTCAACGCACTGCCGGCAGAAGCGAAGCCCGGGCTCACCCCGGTTTCCTCGCTGATGGGGGAAATCCTGCTCGTCGGTGTGCGCAGCGTGGATGGTTCGATCCCGCCGATGGAGCTGCGGTCGCTGGCCGACTGGACGATCCGGCGTCGCCTCCAGAGCATCGGGGGCATCGCTGAAGTCCTGAACATGGGCGGCGGGGTGCGCCAGATCCACGTCCAGCCGGATCCGCAGCGGTTGGCCGCCCACCGGGTCAGCCTGGAGGAATTGAAAGCGGCGGTCAGCCGGGCCTCCGGCACGTCCACCAGCGGCTACCTGCAGGCCGGGCCGCGGGAAATCATGGTCCGCAACCTGGCCATGACCACGGATCTCGAGGCGCTGGCGGCCACGGTGATCCGCAAAGACGGGGACCGGCCGGTGCTCATTTCCGATGTGGCCACGGTGGCCCTGGCGGCGCAGACGATGCGCGGGGACGCCAGCATCGCCCTCAAGACGAATGACCATGGCCGTCCGGATGACACCGAGGGCACGATGGGGGTGATTCTGAGCATCGACAAGGCACCGGGTTTTGACACGCTGGTGCTGACACGTGAGATCGAGAGGGCCCTGGATGAACTGCGGCCGTCGCTGCCCGGGGTGGAGCTGTCGATTCTGTTCAAGCAGGGTGATTTTATTGCCAATGCGGTGGGCAATCTGCGCGAGGCGATCCGGGACGGGGCGATCATGGTGGCGGTGGTGCTGTTTCTGTTTCTGCTCAACGTGCGCACCACTTTCATCACGCTGATGGCGATGCCGCTGAGTTTCGCCGTCACCCTGCTCATTTTCCGGTGGGCCGGGGTGAGCGTGAACTCGATGACCCTGGGCGGGCTGGCGGTGGCCATCGGCATGGTGGTGGACGACGCCATCGTGGACGTCGAGAACGTCTATCGGCGCCTGCGCGGGCAGGCGGCCGCGGCCGGCGGCGGGCTGCCGGCGGCGGCGGAGCGGCTCGAGGTGGTGGCACGGGCGTCAAGCGAGGTGCGCGGCTCGATTCTGTATGCCACGGTGCTGGTCATTCTGGTGTTTCTGCCGTTGATGGGGCTGGAAGGCCTGGAAGGGAGGCTGTTCACGCCGATCGCGGTGGCCACCATCGTGAGCATGGCAGCGTCGTTCGTGGTGTCGCTGACCGTGATTCCGGTGCTGTGTTCGCTGCTGTTGCGGCCGCGGGCGGGCCGCAGGCACCGGGACGGGTGGGTGGTGCGGGCGATGAAGTGGGTGGTGGAACGGACGTTTCTGCAGGCGGCCTTGCGGGCGCCGCTGCTGGTGATGGCGGTGGTCGCGCTGTTGCTGG
>JALRGF010000687.1 GCA_023253495.1 Verrucomicrobiales bacterium | reverse complement strand
TGAAGGATCGCGTCCGCGAGACGCTCTTCGACCTGCTCGGTCCGGCCGTCCGCGGCGCGCTCGCCATCGACCTGTTCGCGGGCTCCGGAGCGCTCGGCTTCGAGGCGGTCAGCCGCGGGGCCGCCGCTGCCGGCTGGTGCGCCCCTCCCGCCGCCGCCACCTCCCTGCTCCCCGCCCCCGGCGAAACCACCGCCCTCGCCCGCCCCGCCTTCGCCCTCGCCCTGTTCTTCGTCGCTTACTCCTACTCCGGCTGGAACGCCGCCGTCTACATCGCCGGCGAATTGAAACACCCCGCCCGCGACCTGCCCAAAGCCCTGCTCGCCGGCACCAGCCTGGTCACCGTCCTCTACGTCGCCTTCAACCTCGCCCTGCTCCGGTCCACCCCGGTCGACCAGCTCCGCGGCCAGGTCGACGTGGGCCTGGTCGCCGCTCGCCACCTCTTCGGTGACTCCGGCGGACGCGCCATGGGCGCCTTTATCGCCCTCGGCCTGGTCTCCACCATCAGCGGCATGATGTGGGCCGGCCCACGCGTCGCCGCCACCATGGGACAGGACTGGCGGCTCTTCGCCCCGCTCGCCCGCACCAACACCGCCGGCGTGCCATGGGTCGCAACCCTCTGGCAGGCCCTGCTCGCCGCCGGCTTCCTCCTCGCCGGCGCCTTCCATGAGCTGCTCGCCTACACCGAATTCACCCTCTCCCTCTGCTCGTTCCTCGCCGTCGCCGGACTCATCCGGCTCCGCCTCACCCAACCGCACCGCCCACGCCCCTACCGCTGCTGGGCCTACCCTCTCCCCCCCGCCATCTTTCTCCTCGCCACCGGTTACGCCCTCGTCCGGTTCGCCTCCTCCCCGGAACAAGCACGACAATCATGGCTCGGTCTGGCCACCGTCGCTTCCGGCGCCCTGCTCTACGGCATCGCCGGCCGCCGCCACCCCGCCCCCCAGCCACCGCCTCCTGATCAGCCCGAACCGTAAAACCAGTCAGCCACCAGCTCACCGCCAACCGGCTATTCTCAAAACAGCTGGAATTTTTACGTGACGGACGCAATTATTAGGATGTATTGGATTTCCTCGATGGTGAATGGAATGCATATCGCGGTCTTGATGGGTGGTCCGGGCAGCGAGCGGCATGTGTCGCTGCGGTCCGCCGAAGGTGTGGCCGCCGCCCTGCAGGCCTCCGGGGCCCGGGTCTCCGTGGTCGATGTTACCGGACCGGACTTCGCCCTGCCCCCGGATGTCGACATCGCCTTCAACTGCATTCACGGGACTTTCGGCGAGGACGGTCAGTTGCAACAGATCCTGGAGCGGCGCGGCGTGCCCTATACCGGAGCCCGGGCCGCCAGCAGCGCCCGCGCATTCGACAAACTCATCAGCAAAAAAGCTTTCCTCCAGCACGACGTGCCCACCCCGCCCCACGAAGCGCTTTCGCTCAGCCGCGGCCAGCACCCGAAAATGCCTCCCCCCTTCGTCATGAAACCGCCACGCGAAGGCAGCAGCGTCGGCGTGCACATCATCCGGGACAGCTCGGAAACAGCCGTCGCCCTCGACGATCTCAAGCAGTACGGCGACGACGTGCTTGTGGAAAAATTCATCGCCGGACGGGAACTGACGGTCGGCATCCTCGGATCCCAGGCGCTCCCGGTCATCCACATCTGTCCGCGGGACGGGTTCTATGACATGAACAACAAATACCCGTGGATGGGCGGCGGCGGCGGCAGCGACTACATCTGCCCGGCCGACATCTCGCCGTCCGCCACCAAAAAAACCCAGGCCGCCGCCCTGCGCGCCCACCGCGCTCTCGGCATTGAGGTCTACAGCCGCGTCGATATCATGCTCGACGCCCTCGACAACCCATGGGTGCTCGAAGTCAATACCATCCCGGGGATGACCGAAACCAGCCTGCTGCCGAAAGCCGCCGCCACCGCCGGCATCGACTATCCGTCACTCTGCGCCCGCATCGTCCAGCTCTCGCTCGCCACCCCGCCGTGAACCGCTCCCGTCACCAGCTCCTCGGCCGCCTCGCCAGCCTGCTCACACCCGGACCACGCCAGCCCACCACCGGCCAGGCCCGGAAACCGCGCCCACGCCGCCCCGCCCGCGGCCAGCACGTGCTCGATGTCCTCGTCAAATCCAGCCGCCAGCAGAAAATGGAACGCGCCCGCCGCTGGCGTCGCGGCCTGCAATGGGGCGGCCTCGCCGCCACCCTCGTCCTCGCCGCCGTCAGCAGCCGCCAGGCCGTCGCCCGCTACTTCTGGCACAATCCGGACCTCCGCCTCGCCCACGGCACCACCATCACCACCAATGGCAGCCTGACCCACGACGAAATCCTCCGCCACGCCCGGCTCGACGAACAGACGCACGTCTATGACGTCGACCTCCGCGCCGTGCGCGAACGGCTCGAAGCCCTGCCCGGCGTCCGCCAGGCGTCCGTCATCCGCGAACTGCCAGGACGCCTCTTCATCACCGTGGAGGAACGCCTGCCCGCCATGTGGCTGTCCTGCGACTCACCGAAACTCCGCACCCTCACCACCGACCCGACCCTCGGAGCCTGCCTGATCGACGCCGAAGGCCACCTCTTCCACTGCACCGAACTGCGCCCCGACCTGCTCCGCCTCCCGGTCCTCCACCTCCGCAAACTCAATCACCTCCAGCCGGGAGCCCGCCTCACCCTCGCCCCGGTCCAGTCCGGCCTTGACCTCCTCCGCCGCCTCCGCTCCACCCTCGGCCCCCGCGGTCTCGACGTCACCGAAATCGACGCCCCCAACGATTGGTCGCTCATCGCCAAATTCACCAATGACCTCACCGTGACTTTCGGCTGCGAAGACATCAGCCGGCAGGTTGACCGCCTGCTCCGCATCGTCGACAGCCCGGCCGCAGCCGGCCGTCAGCTGCGCACCGTCAACCTCCTGCCGCGCAAAAACGTTCCCGTCACCTTCGCCGAAGGAGACGCCGAAACCGACACCGTTCGCCCCCCCACCCCCGCACCTCCACCCCCACGCCCTTCCTCACCCGAAAGCGATTCCCTCGAAGCCATCCTCGGCGGTGGCCGCTGATCGCCACCGACCAGCCTTTCACCCCGCCAGACCACGCCTCTTCACCTCTTCCCATGGCCGCCTCGACCATCTACGCCGGACTCGAAATCGGCACCTCGAAAATATGCCTCGTGGTCGGTGAGGCACGCCCCGACGGAGCCATCAAAATCCTCGGCGTCGGCCAGGCCCCGTCCCGCGGCGTGCGCAAAGGTGAAATCGTCGATTTCGAAACGGCCAAAACCTGCCTCCACGATGCCCTCGTCCGCGCCGAACAGCGCAGCGACGTGATGATCAAAAACGTCATCCTCTCCGTCACCGGACCCCACATCGAGTCACTCAACAACCGCGGCCGCCTCAGCATCCCCGAAGACCAGAACGAAATCACCGAGGACGACCTCGCGGAAATCAAGGAAATCGCCCGCGACGTCGCCATCCCCGAACAGAATGTCTTCCTCCACAGCATGGTCCGCCATTACATCGTGGACGGCCAGGACCGCGTGATCAATCCTCTCGGCATGCTCGGCCGCAAACTGGAAGCCGACTACCACATCATCCACGGCATCCGCAGCCGCATTCAGAATACCATCCGCTGCGTCCAGGAAATCCCCCTGGAAGTCGAACAGGTCGTCTTCGCCCCGGTCGCCGCCGCCATGATCGTCCTCAACCGGCAGGCCAAGGAACAGGGAGCCCTGCTCATCGACATCGGCGGCGGTACCACCGACTACGTCCTCTACGCTGACGGCGCCATCGCCCAGAGCGGCAGCCTGGGGCTGGGCGGCGACCACCTCTCCAACGACCTCGCCCTCGTCCTCAAAGTGCCGCTCTCCCGCGCCGAAAAACTCAAACTGGAGGAAGGCAGCTGCTCGCTGGAGCCTGCCGCCATCGAAGGCCGGGTCATGCTCGAGGGCGACGCTCATTTCGTCGGCCGCAGCGTCGACCGCGAGACGCTCAACGGCGTGCTGGCCAGCCGCCTGACCGAGATTTTCGGTCTGGTGCGGCGCCGGCTGGAGAAAGGGGAAGGCCTCGGCCGGTGCGCCGCCGGCGTCTTCCTGACCGGAGGCACCAGTCTTCTGCCCGGGGTGGCCGCGCTGGCTGAGGAAGTCCTCGGCCTGCCGGTCCACCGTCCCACCACCGCACCCATCAGTGGCCTCACCGCCACCTTCGAAAACCCGCAATATGCCACACCCATCGGTCTCATCCGCTACACGCAGATCCTCGAGAGCGAGCGGCCGCGCCAGTCGCCGCTCACCAAACTCGCCGGATCCGTCACCTCCTTTTTCTCTGGAGCCAAACTCTGGTGAACTCTCACCTGTCCCCGCCCCGCCCACGCCCCCACCCGACGAGTCCATGATCGAATT
>JALRGF010000686.1 GCA_023253495.1 Verrucomicrobiales bacterium | reverse complement strand
CTACCGCGAGCGGCACGGCCTCGTCGAGCCGGATGCGCCAGGCGGCGACCTCACGACCGACCATCGGATGCAGCAGCGCCTCCATCCAGGCGAGCTCCTCGGAAATGTCATTGGCGCAGTTGTTGTCGAACTCATGGTCGTCCCAGGTCACCAGCCACGGCGCGGCGGCGTGCATCGCCTGGAGGGCGGGGTCGGTTTTGTACTGGGCCAGGCGCGTGCGGTAGCCGTGCAGGGTGGTGGTTTCCGGGCCGTGGTGGAGGCGCACGCGGTTCCCCACGCCGGCGTACTCGTAGATGTAGTCGCCGAGGTGGATGACGAGGTCGGGCGCCTCGCGCCGCATGTGTTCGTAGGCGGTGTAGAGCCCGGTTTCAAAGTGCTGGCACGAGGCGAAGGCGAAGCGCAGCCGCTCGGGCAGCGCGTCGGCGGCCGGAAACGTGCGGGTGCGGCCGATGCCGCTTTCCGCCGCCCCCGCCCGGAAGCGGTACCAGTACCACCGGTCCGGGCGCAGGCCTTCGACCTCGACGTGGACCGAGTGCCCCCACTCGGGAGTGGCCACGGCCGTGCCTTGGGCGACCACCGATTTCATGCCCTCGTCCTCGGCCACTTCCCAGGCCACCTCGACGGCCTCGGGCGGCATGCCGCCGTCGCCTTCCAGCGGTTTCGGGGCGAGGCGGGTCCAGAGCACGAAGCCGTCCGGCGCCGGGTCCCCGGACGCCACCCCGAGTGAAAACGGGTCCGCCGCAAAAACCGGATTCCGCGTGATCAAGCCGTACGCGTGTTCGCGGGTCAGGGCGGCCAGCGCCAGGGTGGCGGATCCGGCCAGAAACGTGCGGCGTTTCAGGCCGCCGGGCGGGCGCAGTGGGTAGAGCGGGGGATGCATGATGTTGGGGCAACGAAAGGAGGATCCGGGCGCGGTCAAGCCGGGGCGCCGGGCCGGTTCGCGGTGAGCGGGTTGCCCGTTGCTTCGGGCGCGCGACCGGCGAGGCTGCGGCTTGAGTTCCGCCCCCGACCCCCCATTGCGCAAACGCCTGCCGGCCACCCCCGACGCCCCGGGAGACGCGCTGCTGGATCGGTTTCTCGACTTCGTGGCCGAGTGCCGGCTTGAGCTGTACCCGGCCCAGGAAGAGGCGATGCTCGCCCTGTTCGACGACCGCAACGTCATCCTCAACACCCCGACCGGGTCCGGCAAATCCCTGGTGGCCGCCGCCATGCATTTCCGGTCGCTGGCCGCCCGGCGGCGGTCGGTCTACACCTGCCCGATCAAGGCGCTGGTCAACGAGAAGTTCCTCGCCCTCTGCCGCGACTTCGGGCCGGAAAACGTCGGCCTGGCCACCGGCGACGCCACCGTCAACCGCGACGCTCCGATCCTCTGCTGCACCGCGGAAATCCTCGCCCAGGACGCCCTGCGTTTCGGCGCTGACTCGCCGTTTCGCGACGTCATCATGGATGAATTCCACTACTACGCCGACCGCGACCGCGGCGTGTCGTGGCAGGTGCCGCTGCTGACCATGGCGCGCGCGCGCTTCCTGCTGATGTCGGCCACCATGGGGTCCACCGAGTTCTTCGCGCGCGAGTTGACCCGGCTGACGCAGACCGAAACCGTTGTCGTGACGTCCCGCGAGCGGCCGGTGCCGCTGGAATTTTCCTACGTCAGCACGGCGGTCGATCAGTCGCTCCAGGACCTGCTGGCCGCCGGTCGCGCGCCGGTCTACCTCGTGCACTTCACGCAGAACGACGCCGCCCAGGCCGCCCAGGACCTGATGAGCCTGAATTTCTGCTCCTCCGCTGAGAAGGCGGCGATCAAGGACGAACTGCAGGCGGCCGACGCGCGGTTCACCAGCCCCTACGGCAAGGAGATGCGGAAATTCCTGCACCACGGGCTCGGCCTGCACCACGCCGGCCTGCTCCCGAAACACCGCGTGCTCGTCGAACGCCTCGCCCAGCGCGGTCTGCTCAAGGTCATCTGCGGCACCGACACCCTTGGCGTCGGCGTCAACGTGCCGATCCGCACCGTGCTGCTGACGCGGCTGACCAAGTACAGCGGCGACAAAGTGGCGGTCCTGACCGCGCGCGATTTCCACCAGATCACCGGGCGCGCCGGGCGCAAAGGGTTCGATGACATCGGCTTTGTCGTCGCCCAGGCGCCCGAACACGTCGTCGAAAATGCCAAACTCGACGCCAAGGCCGCCGCCAACCCGGCCAAGGCCCGCAAACTGGTCCGCAAAAAACCTCCGGAAGGCTTTGTCGGGTGGAACGAGGAAACATTCGCACGCCTGCAGGCGGCCGCCCCCGAACCGCTCGCCTCGCGCTTCCAGGTGACTCACGCCATGCTCCTGCATGTGCTCAGCCGCCCGCACGGCGACGCCTGCCGCGCGATGGCCCGGATCATCGACGACTGCCACGACGGCCCGGCCACCAAAAAAACCCACCGTGCCCGCGCGTGGCAGCTCTTCCGCTCGCTGGTGGATCGGAAAATCATCGACATCACCCCGCCGGCCCGGCGCGCGCCCGGAGTGGCCAAACTCCGCCTGAACATCGAACTCCAGGAAGACTTTTCGCTCAACCACGCGCTCTCGCTCTGGCTGCTTGACACCCTCAAACTCATTGACCCCGCTTCCCCGGACTACGCCGCCGACGTCCTCACGCTCTGCGAATCAATCCTCGAAAACCCCGACCTCATCCTCCGCCGCCAGCTCGCCAAAGTGAAAGACGAGGCCATGGCCGCCATGAAGGCGGAAGGCGTGCCGTACGAGGAACGCCTCGCCCGCCTCGAGGAACTCGAATACCCGAAACCCTGCCGCGATTTCATCTACTCAACCTTCAACGCCTTCGCCGCCGCCCACCCGTGGGTCGGCCAGGACAATATCCGCCCGAAAAGCATCGCCCGCGAGATGTATGAAAATTTCCGCGGGTTTGCCGACTACATCAAAGACTACGACCTCCAGCGCGTCGAGGGCCTGCTCCTGCGCCACCTCAGCAGCGTGCACAAAGTGCTCGCCCAGACGGTGCCCGACACCGCCAAAACCGAGGCCATTCAGGAAATGGAAGCGTGGCTGGCCGGGGTCGTCCGCGGGACCGATTCCAGTCTGCTCGACGAATGGGAGCGGCTCCGCGACCCGGACCGCCCGACGCCAGCCGCCGCCAGCGATCCGCGCCCGCCCGCCCCGCCCGACATCACCCGCAACCCGCGCGAATTCACCGCCCTCATCCGCACGGAAATCTTCAAGTTCCTCCGCCCGCTCTCGTCGCGCGCTTACGCCGCCGCCTTCGCCACCCTCGACCCCGCCCCGGCCGCCCCGGACCTCCCCGCGTGGTCCGCGGAAGCCCTTGGTGCCGCGGCCGACCGGTTCTTCGAGGCCCGCGGCCGCCTGCGCTTCGACCCCGAGGCCCGCAACGGCCGCCATACCCACGTCTCCCGGCCCGAACACGGCCGCTCGTGGCACGTCGCCCAGACGCTGGTCGACCCCGACAACCACAACGACTGGCAGGTGAGCTTTGACGTCGACCTCGCCCGCGCCCGCGAGGATGGTCGGCCGTCCCTCCGCCTGCTCGGCCTCGGTCCGATCGGGATCATGGCAAGCGGGACCGCCCCCGGATGATCGCAGGCCGCACGGGCCGTCCGGCAGGCAACCACGGCGCCATGGAACCGCCCGCCCGGTGGAACCGCCGCCCCGAGGCGTTCTCCGCCGGCCGGCCGAGGCGCCGAGGGGCGCGCTTGACGGCCCGGGCATCGCCCCTAGGCTCCGCCCGTCGCTCCGCAATCCATCCGCATGAACATCCACGAGTACCAGGCCAAGCAGCTTTTCGAAAAATTCAAGGTGCCGACCCCGCGCGGGCTGCCCGCGGCGACGGCGGAGGAAGCAGCGGCGGCGGCGGGTGAGCTGGGGGGTGCCGGCCTGGTGGTGAAGGCGCAGATTCACGCCGGCGGGCGCGGCAAGGGGACATTCAAAAACGGCTTCAAGGGCGGCGTGCACCTGGTGCAGTCGGCAGCCGAGGCCGGCGAGGTGGCCGGCAAGATGCTCGGGCAGACGCTGGTGACCAAGCAGACGGGTGAGGCCGGCAAGCTGGTCAGCAAGGTGCTGGTCGCGGAGTCGGTCGACATCAAGCACGAGTATTACCTGGCCATTCTGCTCGATCGCGGGTCGTCGCGGCCGGTGGTGGTGGCGAGCCGGGAAGGCGGCATGGACATCGAGGAGGTGGCCGAGCGGTCGCCGGAAAAAATCATCCGCGAGACGGTTCACCCGCTGCTCGGCCTGCAGGCGTACCAGAGCCGGGTGATCGGCAAGCGCATCGGCCTGCCGTCGTCGCAGCTCAATGCCTTTCACAAGCTGCTGAGCGCGCTGTACGCGCTCTACCTGAAGTGCGACTGCTCGATGGTCGAGATCAATCCGCTGGTCGAGACGCCGGACGGCCGGATCCTCGCGCTGGATGCCAAATTCGGGTTCGATGACAACGCGCTCTACCGCCAGAAGGATATTGCCGCCATGCGCGACCTGGCCGAGGAAGACCCGCGCGACGTGGAGGCGTCGAAATACGGCCTGAACTACATCGGCCTGGACGGCAGCATCGCCTGTCTGGTCAATGGCGCGGGCCTGGCCATGGCGACCATGGACATCATCAAGCTGCACGGCGGCGAACCGGCCAATTTCCTCGACGTCGGCGGCGGGGCGTCCAAGGAGCAGGTGGTGGCCGCGTTCAAGCTGATCCTGTCCGACCCGAAAGTGAAAGCCATCCTCGTCAACATCTTCGGCGGCATCATGGACTGCAACGTGATCGCCGAAGGCATCGTGGCCGCCGCCCGCGAAGTGGGGCTCTCGCTCCCGCTGGTCGTCCGGCTCCAGGGCAACAATTTCGAGGCTGGCCAGCGCACGCTGGCGGCCAGCGGCTTGCGCATCGAGTCGGCCGACGACCTGACGGTGGCGGCCAAGGCGGTGGTCGCCGCCGCCGCCTGATTTTCCATCCATTCCTCATCTTATTTTTCCATGGCTATTCTTGTCACCCCGCAGACGCGGGTTCTCATTCAGGGCATCACGGGTGAATTTGGCGGGCGCCATGCGCGGGCCAGTCTTGATTATGGCACGGCGGTGGTGGCGGGGGTGACCCCGGGCAAAGGCGGCCAGTTTTTCGAGCATGGCGGTGTGAAGGTGCCGGTGTTTGACACGGTGGAGGAGGCGGCGCGTGAGACCGGGGCCACGGCGGCCGCGGTTTTTGTGCCGCCGGCCTTTGCTGCCGACGCGATTCTCGAAGGGGTGGCGGCGCGGCTCGAGCTGGTGGTCGCCATCACCGAGGGCATTCCGGTCAACGACATGATGCAGGTCAAGGAAGTCCTGCGCGGACAGTCAGTGACGCGCCTGATCGGCCCGAACTGCCCGGGCATCGTCACTCCCGGGACCGGCGAGAAATCGCACGGCGGCTGCCGCATCGGCATCGCCCCGGGCCACATCCACAAGAAAGGACGCATCGGCGTTGTCTCGCGCTCCGGCACCCTGACGTATGAGGCGGTCTGGCAGCTGACCAGTCGCGGCCACGGCCAGAGCACGTGCATCGGCATTGGCGGCGACCCGATCCACGGGCTGTCGCACACCGATGTGTTGCGGCTTTTTAATGACGACCCCGAGACCGACGCCATCATCATGATCGGTGAAATCGGCGGCAGCGGCGAGGTGGACGCCGGCCGGTGGGCGAAGGAGCATTGCCGCAAGCCGATCGCCGCGTTCATCGCCGGGGCGACCGCGCCTCCGGGCCGCCGCATGGGTCATGCCGGCGCGATTGTCGGTGGCGCGGACGACACTGCCGCCGCGAAAAAGGCCGCGCTGCGCGCCTGCGGGATCGCGGTGGCCGACAGCCCGTCGGACATGGCCGAGACGCTGCTGGCGGCCATGAAGTGAGCGTTCAGCGGATCACGACCTCGGTGCCGACGGGAACGAGGTCGTGGAGGTCGATGACCGCCGGGTTGGAAAGCCGCACGCATCCGTGGCTGTGCGGGGTGCCGAGCAGGTGTTCCTGGTTGGTGCCGTGGAGGTAGATGTAGCGGCTGTAGGTATTGCGGTTGTGCGGATCGACGCCCTCGAGCCAGAGCAGCCGGCTGGTGATCAGGTCGTCAGGCCGCACGCGGTCGCCCGGCCGCCACCGGCCGACCGGCTTCCGGCTTTTGAAAATGGTTCCGGGGGGAAAACCGGCGCCGTGTTTTTCAGCCACCCGGAACCGTCCGGTCGGTGTGCGGTTGCTGCCGGGCTCGGTGCCCAGGCCCCATTTCGAGGTGGAAATGGCGCAGCACATGAGCAGAATGCTTCCACGCCGGAGCCGGAGCCGCTGCTCGCTGACTGAAATCTCCACCGCCAGCGCGCCCGCTTCCGGTGCGGTCCGGGACCGTTCGCGAGGCTTCCGGCCGCTTCGCGGGGGCTTTGTTCCGGCGGCCGTCGCCTTCCGTTTTCCTGCCATACGCCAACCAAACCACACTGATGAGTGATCGACAACTGCATGTCGCCATCGTCGGCGCCACGGGAGCCGTGGGCGTCGAGATGATCCGCTGCCTGGAACGCCGACGGTTTCCCGTCGGACGCCTCACCCTGCTGGCCAGCAAACGCTCGGCCGGCAAAAAGGCGCGCTTCCGGGACAGCGAACTCACCATCGAGGAGCTGACTCCGGATGCCTTCGCCGGGGTGGATGTCGCCCTGTTCAGTGCCGGCGGCGGGATTTCCAAGGAATTCGCGCCGCACGCGGCCGCGGCCGGGGCGTGGGTGGTGGACAATTCATCCGCGTTCCGTCTCGATGACGATGTGCCGCTGGTGGTTCCCGAGATCAATCCGGACGACGCGCGCCACGCGCCGCGGCGGATTGTGGCCAATCCGAATTGTTCGACCGCGATCGCCCTGATGGCGTTGTGGCCGCTCCACCGGGCGTTCGGGGTGAAGCGGGTCTTTGCCAGCACCTACCAGGCGGTGAGCGGCACCGGGGCTCAGGCGATCGAGGAGCTGGCCGCCCAGTCGCGCCAGTGGGCGTCGGAAAAGACCGGTGCCTGGGACGACGCCCGCGTCAGCACCCCGCCCGCCGTCTACCCGCACCAGATCGCCTTCAATGTGCTGCCGCACGTCGACGCCTTTCTCGACAACGGGTACACCCGGGAGGAAATGAAACTCGAGAATGAAGGCCGCAAGATCATGCACCACCCGGCTTTCCGAGCCTCGGTGACCTGCGTCCGCGTGCCTGTCTTCCGCGCCCACAGCCTGGCCATCAGCGCGGAATTCGAACAACCGGTCACCCCGGAAGCCGCACGCACCGTGCTCGCCGGGGCCCCGGGCCTCCGGCTCATCGATGACCCGGCGGCCAAAGCCTACCCGATGCCGCTCGACCTCGCCGGGCAGGACGACTGTGCGGTCGGCCGCATCCGCCGCGACTGCGCCCTCGACAACGGTCTGGCTTTCTGGGTCTGCGGCGACCAGCTCCTCAAGGGCGCCGCACTCAACGCCGTCCAGATCGCCGAGCGGCTCGTCTGAGCGACTGGATCCGCCCCGGCGGCCGCCCTCCCGCCGCGGCGCCA
>JALRGF010000683.1 GCA_023253495.1 Verrucomicrobiales bacterium | reverse complement strand
GCCCGCATCCGAAAGCGTCAGATCGATGGCCCCTCCGGCGGTTCTGAGGAGGAGCGCCGTGAGGCTCCCGGCGCGGTCGAGCGTCAGCGTATTGCCCGTTCCCTTGACGTCGGCACTCAGTCCGCCCGTGAACGTCCAGTTGGCGGCGGTATCGGCGGGACTCGGCTGCGCCTGCGCCGCCCAACCGCCAGCCGACCAGAGTTCACCCACCAGGACATCTGGCATCGGATCCGGCTCCTCGACCAACGCCAGATCCAGCCGGACTGCCCCGCCGGGCAGCGCATGGCGCACCGGCTCGACATTCGAATCCACCAATCTCTGGTGTCCGAAAAAATAAGCGTCCTCCGGCACGCTCTGCCCCGGCGGCGGCGTGAGGGTGAGCGAAAACCCGGCTCCCCCTGGCCGCTTTACCGCCGTGAACGACCATCGTTCGTCGGTAATCGGCTGTTCCTCCATCGTCTTGCTGATGAGGGCCATCGCAGGCGAGAGGGCGGGCTCCGCACCGGGCAGCGCCGCACGCACCGGCAGGGTGAGGCTCAGCTCGGCCGCACCCGGATGACACGTCCGGCTGCACGCCATCCACACGACTTTTGCCTTCAAGGTCACTTGCGGCGTCACCGCCGGATCCAAGGCGTCCGGCACCCTCACCGGCGTCACCAAAGCGGTTTCCCGCTTCAAACACCACACGCCATACGCCCCCATCATCCCGCGCTGCGGCTCGGGCCACAACATCGGGCCGACCTTCTCCCCGACCTCAAAACCGTCCGGCAACGACCACTCAACCGTCGGCGTCAGGCCGACCAGTCCGGGTTGCCGCCAGTACGTGTGAAATCCTTCGTCGGGCCGCAGCACCACCCCCAGCAAGATCCGCCTCCCGGGCGTCACCGCGGTTTCAGCCGCCGTCAGCTCCACCGTCAACCCCCGGGCCACATGCACCGACGCCGCCGGAGCCGCCGGCGCATCGGGTCCGACCACCGGTGGCGCCGCCACCAAAGGAAAGACCCCCAAACCCGCCAGGACCGCTGCCGTCTGCCATCTCTTCATCGATATCATTTGTCCAACATCAGCCGGCGCCCCATCAGCCGCAAGCCGACCCGCACCGCGCGTTCCACCTGATCCAGGCTCAGCGACGGCCCGCCCCCGAGTCGCCCAGCCTCTTCCGGCAGCCGCGGCACATGCACAAAAACCGCCATCCCCTTCAGGCGCTGCAGCAACAGGTAATAGAAATGATTGCAGACGTACCTCCCGGCATCACGGCTGACCCGCGCCGGCACGCCGGCCTGCCGCATCCGCCGCGCCATCTCCGCCGCCGGTACCACCGTGGCGAGGTCCGTTCCCGCCACCCCGCCGTCCAGCATCCCGCTCAACACCCGCCCGGCATCGTCCGGCAATGGATAGTCGGTCCGGTTCACCGCCCGCGCCTCCACACACACCCGGTCCCGCCCGCCCGCCACCCCCAACGCCAGCACCGCCACCGCTCCGCGCCGGGCCATTTCCGCCCGCGTCACTTCCCACGCCTCCTCCGCCGCCACCGGCAACTCGAGACCACCCAGCCGCCGCGCCACCAGCCCCGAAGGATTCACCCGCTCGTCCCCGAACGAACCGAATCCAGTCACCAGGATGGATCCCTCCGCTGCCATGACCGTCGCATCCCCCGTCATCATTTCACGCCTCATCACATCGCTCCGGGGCGCCCGCGCTCAGAACTCACAGTGCCCCGGCGTGCGCGCAAACGGGATCACATCCCGGATGTTCGACACCCCCGTCACCAGCATCAGCAGGCGCTCAAAGCCCAGTCCGTAGCCGGCATGCGGCACACTGCCGTATCGTCGCAAATCAACGTACCACCAGTATGACTCCTCGCTGAGATGATGGCGCGCCATGTTCGCGCGCAACACATCCAGCCGCTCCTCGCGCTGGCTGCCCCCGACAATTTCCCCGATCCCCGGAACCAGCAGATCCATCGCCGCCACCGTGCGCCCGTCATCATTCAACCTCATGTAAAACGGTTTGATCTCCTTCGGGTAGTCAAACACCGTGACCGGACACCGGCAATGCTCCTCCGTCAGCCACCGCTCGTGCTCGCTCTGCAGGTTCTGACCATACTCCACCGGATACTCGAACGTCCGCCCGCTCCGCTGCAGGATATCCACCGCCTCGGCATACGGCAGGCGCTCGAACGGACGGCCCGCCACAAATTCAAGCCTCTCCCGCAGGCCCTTGTCGACAAACTTGTTCAGGAACTCCAGTTCCTCCGGAGATTCCTCAAGCATCGCCCGCGCCAGATACTTCACCTGCGCTTCGGCGGTTTCCATGTCCCCCGCCAGATCACAGAAGGCCATTTCCGGTTCAATCATCCAGAACTCCGCCGCATGCCGAGTGGTATTCGAATTCTCCGCCCGGAAAGTCGGCCCGAAGGTGTAAATCCGCCCGAGCGCAGTGGCAAAGGTCTCGCCCTCCAGCTGCCCGCTCACCGTCAGAAACGCCTGCCGCGCAAAAAAATCCTTCGCAAAATCATCCTCCCCCGCCGGCAACGTGGTCACCCGGAACATTTCCCCCGCTCCCTCACAGTCGCTCGCCGTCAGAATCGGCGTGTGCACGTGAAAAAATCCACGCTCCTGAAAAAACCGGTGCACCGCATACGACAACCGCGAACGCACCCGGAAAATGGATCCGTACAGATTGGTCCGCGGCCGCAGGTGCGCCACCGTCCGCAGAAATTCCGGCGTATGCCCCTTCTTCTGCAGCGGAAAAGTCTCGTCCGCTCCACCCACCAGTTCCAGCGCGGTCGCCCGCACCTCCCACTTCTGCGCCCCGCCCGGCGACGCCACCAGCCTCCCTTCCACCCGAACCGCCGCGCCGGTCGTGCACTCGGCAATGCGGTCGTACCCGGGCACCCCGGCGTCCACCACACACTGCAGGTTCCGCAGACACGAGCCGTCATTGAGTTCCAGAAATGAAAACGCTTTGGAGTCGCGCCGCGTGCGCACCCACCCCTGCACCACCACCGCGTCACACGCGCTCTCCATGGCCAGCCATTCCCGGATCGTCGTATTCATCACCAAGCGATGATCCCAAATCCGCCGCCGGTCAATCGTCTCACGCCGCCGCCACCCCGCATTCTTTACCTCCAACCACCCCCGCAAGCGCCCACAACCCCCGGCAACCTTTCCTTTCCCTCATGTCCCTCATGTCCCTTGCACCCGCCCGCCCGCCCGCCACCCTGAACGCATGATCCGTCTCCGCTGCGGCGTGATTCTGACCGATCCCTTTCTCGACTGGTTGCGCGACTGGACCGCCCGCGAAGGGACCAGCCACCACGGACGCGTGCTCGCCCTCGAGTACGTCCGCTGCCACGACGGTCCGCGCGCCGGCCAGGCGTGGCTCGAATGGCTCTGGGTCCGGCGCGCCGGGCTCTCGGACCATTGCCTCTTCCACGTCGACGGCGTCGCCACCGATGCCGGAAAACCCGCCATCCTCGATCTTTACCTCTCCCCACAGACGCAGAAAGGCCTGCGCTGGCGCCACCTCGGTGCCCACGGCGGCCACCCCACCGTGGGCTGACGCGCGCCGGCATCGCACACGCGACGGACGCCGCCCCCGCCACCCGGATCTCATCGGGTGACGATTCCGTGCGATTCTCTTTGACCAAGGCACCGGAAATCTGGCATACGGAGGTTCCTCCGATTTCCCGCCCGCACCCACCTTTCCCGATCAATCCCATGCCAAGCCACCACTCGTCACCCCCGGGGTCTCGCGCAGACCACCGGCAACCAGCCATTCTTCCCCGTTGCGGCACTCCGTCCCGCAGCCGCCACCCGATACCGATGCTGCTCACCGCGGCCCTCTGGGCCGTTGCCGGCACCGCACCGGCCGCCCCCTATCAGGACGCCGTCAAGAGTCTCCGGCCCACGTTTTATTACGAGCTGAACGAAACCACCACGGAGGCCGGCGTCCGCGACACCATGGGCAATGCCACCGGCCCGAGCAGCTACAACGGTGATTACGTCAACGGCCCGCCCGCCGTCGGCGGCGAAGGTCCGCTCGAAGTGTTTGACCCGCTCGGACCGCTCGCGGTTCCGGGTGTCGGCGGCGCCTCCAACCTCGCCCACTACAGCAACAACGCCGGCCACATCATCCTCGGCAAGGGCACCGATTACGGCGCCAACGCCATGACCGTCGCCTTCTTCCTGAAGGCCGGCCCGGCTCAGGGCGGCGACCGCCTCTTCACTAATAACCTTGCTGACCCGACCAAAAGCTTCCAGATCAACTGCGGTAACGACGGCCTGGTCATGGCCGTCGACCCCAGCCAGGGCGGCGCCGCATCCCAGCGCACCTTGTACCTCGAAGACGGCAGCGGCCCGGACCGCCGGCTGATCGACCCCAACTCCGGTTGGTTCCACATCGTCGCCTCCACCCAGGGCGCCACCGGTGCCGAACGCGCCGCCAATTTCAAACTCTGGGTCAACGGCATCGACCGCACCGCCCACCTCCGCGGAGACCCGACCGGCTGGGGCATCGAAACCGAATTCGCCAAGATCGGCGGCCGCGGACCGGATCCCACTTCGACCCAGACCCACTCGGGTGCCCAGGACGAAATGGCCATCTGGCTCAACCGCGTACTCACCGCCGACGAGGTCAACGGCCTCTGGCGCGCCGCCCGGAGCACCCCGATCCTCGGTGATAATTTCAACGCCCCGGACACCGCGAACTTCGACGCTTCCGAACAAACCGGCCGCCGCACCGGCCTGCTCGCCGACAACGTGCAGCTGCGCTCATCGATGATCCAGCACGGCATCACCGACAATCAGCTCAGCATGCTCGTCGCCGGTGAAGCCCGCATCCGGTTCCACGACGCCAATAACCTCGCCAACTGGTGGAACTGGGCCGCCGGCCCCGGCGGCGCCGCCATCACCGGCGAGGGCGGCCTGCGCGTCGAGTTCGACTGGACCCCGGCCGACAACACGTCCGACAACTGGATCTCGTTCAACATCGGCTTCCCCGCCGGCGGCGGCGAACCCGGATTCCGCGTCAACAACCCCGGAACCGACTTCGGCATCCTCTTCCGCAACAACGGCGGCACCCAGTTCTTCGACAACGGCGCCGCCGAAACAGGCGAGTCGTTTGACGTCTCCACCGTGGCCACCCGCCACATCACCCTCGAATACGCCTTCGGATCATTCGGCGACGGCGCCCCCGTCTCGCTCACCGTCTCCGTCGATGGCACCCCGATCCTGAGCGATCGTGTCTTCACCTGGGACGGCAACGCCGGATCGCTGGCCATGGAAATCGGCAACCTCGCTACCGGCACCCTGATCGACAACGTTTCCATCTCCACCCTCGGCGTCTTCCAGCCGGACAACGATGTCGACGGGCTGCCCGATGAATGGGAACAACTGAAAGCCGGCAACCTGACCGACCTCAACGGCTCCCTGAACGGACCCGGGCCCGGCGCCGGTACCGGCAACTTCGACGGTGACTCGCTCACCGACCTTCAGGAATACCAGAACAGCTCGACCTACCCGGACCTCAATCCGAAGGTCGCCGACAGCGATGGTGACGGCCTGGAAGACGGTGCGGAAATCAACGGCGCTGCGCCCCGCCCGCCGACCAACCCGACCAGCCCGGACACCGACGGCGACGGCCTCGCCGACGGCCTCGAAACCAACAGCGGCACCTTCGTCAGCGCCGCCAACCCGGGAACCAGCCCGACCAAAACCGACACCGACGGCGACCACTTCCCGGACGGCTACGAAGCCTCCCGCGGCAGCAACCCGACCAATGCCGGCTCCGTGCCGACCACCCTGCCCACCGGCTTCGCCTACGGTACCGTCACCGACGAGGCCAGCACCGGCATCAGCGCTGACCAGAACTATACTCACAAGATCAACGGCGGCGGCGCCGTCAATCTCAACGGGGTCGACCTCGATGCGCTCACCCCGGACGAAACCCCGGTCAACTTCGCCTGGGAAACATCCGCCAGCAAAAACATCATCGCCCCGATCAACAACGGCAACTGGAGCCCCGAAGGCGGTGGCGTCACCGGTGACAGCAACCTCACCCTCTTCGGCAGCTTCACCTACTCCGGCAGCGGCCCGAACCCCGGCAGCACCCAGCAGTTCGTCCTCTCCGGCCTGCAGGCTGGCCAGACGAACGAGCTCCGCCTGTTCATCCGCAAGTGGGCCAATGACACCATCCGCCCCGCCCTGCTGAAGTTCACCAACGGCGCTCAGGTCAACGAGATCTTCGTTCTCGAAGACCGCCCCGGCACCATGCTCGGCACCGGCAATGACAACTCGGCGTACTTCATCAACTACCGCTACGTCGCCAGCGGCACCGAACTCGTCATCGACGTCGCCGTGCCCAACGTCCCGTCGGCCAACGGCAGCTTCCACATGTACGCCCTGACCAACCGTGTCGTGCCGCTCCCCGGCGATACGGACTCCGACGGCCTGGCCGACGCCTGGGAACTGGAGAAAGCCGGCAACCTGACCGACCTCAACGGCCTGAAAAACGGCCCCGGCCCCGGCGCCAATACCGGCAACTTCGACGGTGACTCGCTTACCGACGCCCAGGAATACGCCCTCGGCCAGGTTACCTACCCGGCCCTCAATCCGAAGCTCGCCGACACCGACGGTGACGGTCTGGAGGACGGCGCCGAGGTCAATCCGACTGCCCCGCGCGTGGCCACCAACCCGACCCTCGCCGACACCGATGCCGACGGTCTCAGCGACCTCGCGGAAACCAATACCGGCATCCTCGTCAGCGCCGCCAACACCGGCTCCAGCCCGATCAGCGCGGACACCGATGGTGATCAGTACCCGGATCTTTACGAGGTCCAGAGCGGCAGCAACCCGAGCAGCGCCACCTCGGTGCCGGCTCCCCCCGCCGGAATCTCGCTCGGCATCGTCACCGACGAAGCCAGCACCGGCATCAGCCCGGCACTGACCTACACCCACAAGATCAGCGGCGGCGGCGCCGCCACCGTGAACGGTGTGGAACTCGACGCGCTGACCAACGGCGAAACGCCCGTCAATTTCGAATGGGACGGCGGCAACGGCGGTCAGAACATTATTGCACCGATCAACAACGCCGATTGGAACCCGGCCGCCGGCAATGTCACCGGCGATGGGAACCTCACCCTCTTCGGCGGGTTCACCTACTCGGGCGGCGGCGCCGCCTCGGGCAGTTCCCAGCGGTTCACCCTGTCCGGCCTCGAAAGCGGGAAAAACCACGAGCTCCGCCTCTACATCCGCAAATGGGCCAACAGCACCGTGCGCCCGGCCTTGCTGAAATTCACCAACGGCCCCGCGGTCACCGAATACCTCATCCTCGAGGACCGCCCGGGCATCGTCACCGGCACCGGCAACAACGAAAACGCTTACTACATCGCGTTCAACTACGTCGCCCAGAGCCCCGACCTCGTCATTGAGGCCGTCGTGCCCAACCTCCCGTCCGCCAACGGCAGCTTCCACATGTACGGCCTGACCAACCGCGTGGCCGGACCGGTCGTTCCGCCACCGGTCGTCACCGACATCGTCCGCGGCCCGAATGGCGCCTCGATCACCCTGACCATCGCCTCCCAGCCGGGTCGCACCTACGCCGTCGATTACTCGACCGGCCTGACCGCGGCCGGCCAGCCCGGCGGATGGATCCAGATCACCAACTCCCTGGCTTCCCAGGGCGCGGTGACCAGCTTTGTCGATACCCAGTTCTCGACGCTGCCCGCCGCCTACTACCGCGTGCGCGATGTGACGCCCTGACCGGGCGTCCCCTCCCCGGCCCCGCCGGCAAGTCACCACGAGGAACGCGGGGAGCACTCCCCGCGTTCTTTTTTTTGAGCCACCCGTCCGGGTGCCGTCCCCCGTTTGCACATCGCCCGCTTTGCGGAACAATGAACCCCATGCGCGCGCTTCCCGCCCTGCTCTCCATCGCCTTCAGCCTGCTCACCATCGCGCCCGTGAACGGTGAGCTGGCCCTCACCCCGGCTCAGGCCCGCAAAATCGGCCAGCAACTGTGGAAAAACGAATGCGCCGGCACCGTCGAGGGCCTGACGTCATGGAACAAAGGGGAAGACTTTCCCAGCCTCGGCATCGGGCACTTCATCTGGTACCCGAAGGGGGTGCGCCCGACCTTTGAGGAAAGCTTCCCTTCGATGATCCGGCACCTCGAGGCGCGCGGGGCCAGGGCCCCGGCCTGGGTCACCGCGGCCCGCCACTGCCCGTGGCCGGACCGCCAGAGTTTCCTCGCCGAAAAAGACGGGCCACGCCTGCGCGGGCTGCGCGACTACCTCGCCCAAACCGTCGGGCTGCAGGCGGAATTTGCCGCCCAGCGCGCCCGCCGCGCCCTGCCGAAATTGCTCGCCGCCGCCCCGTCCGACCGCCGCGCCACCCTGCAGCGCCGCTACGACGCCGTCTCGACCACCCCCCAGGGAGTCTACGCCCTCGTCGATTACGTGAACTTCAAAGGCGAAGGCACGAACCCGGCGGAACGCTACCGCGGTCAGGGGTGGGGCCTGCTCCAGGTTCTTGAGGAAATGCGGCCGGCGCCCCCCGGGCCGCCCGCCGCCACTGAATTCGCCGCCGCCGCCAAACGCGTCCTCGGGCGACGCATCGCCAACGCCCCACGCCCGGAATCCCAGTGGCGCGCCGGCTGGTTTTCGCGCTGCGACAGCTACGCCCGGCCGTTCTGAGCGGCATCTCACCCGCCATCTGCCCGCCACTCTTCACCCGTCCCTGAATAATTTCCGCCGTGTCCCCGTCCGAAACCCTGACGCCGACCCCGGCGTATGCCCCGGATGACCCCGCCGACTCGCTACTCGTGGCCCGCAGCCGGGACGGCGACCTCGCCGCCTTTGACACCCTGGTCACGCGCCATCGCGGCCGCGTCTACGGCCAGATCGTGGCCATGGTCCGCAACGAGGCGGATGCCTGGGACCTCGCCCAGGATACGTTTCTCAAAGCATGGAAGGCACTGCCCCGCTTCGAAGGACACGCCGCCTTCTCCACCTGGATCTACCGCATCGCCCACAACACCGCCCTGGACTGGCTCCGGTCCCGCAAAATCGAGGGTGCCTCGGAATTTAACGAAGCCGTGGAGAGCCGCGTCGCCGCCGGAGCCACCACCACCCCGCACGGCGAAGGCCGCCCGGACGACCGGCTCGCCCAGTCCGAACTCGTCCGCCGCATCGACCACGCCCTCGCCGCCATCTCCCCCGAACACCGGGCCGTCATCCTCCTGCGGGAGGTCGAGGGCCGCAGCTACGAGGAAATCGCCGAACTCGTCGGATGCTCGCTCGGCACCGTGATGTCCCGTCTCTTCTACGCCCGCAAAAAACTCCAATTACTGCTCGCCGATGTCCACCAATCGCCCGACTGGTCGTGACCCCGGCCCCCTCTCTTTCCCCCACCACGCCATGAACGACCAACCGCTCTCACCTGCCGAGGATCACCTCACCCGATGGCTCGACCGCACCCCGGGTGCCATTCCTCCGGAAAACCTGTCTCCCGATGAAGCCTCCCGCCTCCAGGCTGACACCGCCGCTCTCACCTCCCTGCTCCGCACCCATGTGCCGGTTTCGACGGAGCCCCCTTACCCCGATTTCTTCAACTCCCAGATCCTGAAAAAAATCCGCGACGAGCAGGCAATGGCAGCATCCCCCGCCCGGCAGCTCCCGTTGCTGAAGCGCCGGCGCGCCCAGTCGCACCCCGTCCCGCCCCGCCGGCTCCGGCCCCCGCGCCGGCCCGCCCGAAGGTGGAAGAGCGTTATGCGCCGCAGCCTGCACAATCGGCCCGTCAGGACCGTGGTCCGGGCTGGCTGAGCGACCTCCTCGCCCGCGCCTCGCGTGATGAGGAAGAGGCCGCTCCTGCGCCGGCTCCGGCCAAAGAGGCTCAATCGGGT
>JALRGF010000615.1 GCA_023253495.1 Verrucomicrobiales bacterium | reverse complement strand
GGTGATCTTGCCATTGGCGGCGGTCATCGACTGGTATTCCGGGCTGCGCGACGGCAGCGAGGAGAACCCGTAGTCGCGGGCGAGAGCGAGGCGGGAGAGCCGGGCGCCGACCTCGCGTTTGTTGCGCGGGTGGATGTCGTTGGCTTCGCCAATGTCGATGATGACCGCCTGGCCGCCATTGGGGATGGCCGACTGGGTGAGCGTCTGGGCCTCGCGCAGTTCGGCCCACGCGCTGGAGACCGGCTCCGGCTTCTCGGTCATAAAATCGGCGAGCTGGACCCAGTAAAAGGGGAAATCACCCTGCTGCCAGACCTCGCGCCAGTGCGTGATCATGAGCGGAAAGAGCGTGCGGTACTGGTAGGCGCGGCCGGCGTTGGATTCGCCCTGGTACCAGATGGCGCCCTTGATGCCGTAGCCGATGGTCGGGTGGAGCACGCCACCGAAGATGTTGCCGGGGCGGGAATTTCCGTTTTGCCAGCCGCCGGGTGCGCCGGGGCGCGGCGGAGCCGGTTGTTTGGCGGTCTCGGCCTCGGCCGCCTTGATTTTCCATTCGGCCAGCTTCGCTTCGTATTCGGCCATCTCCTTGGGCAGCGCGTCCTCGCGCGCCTTCCATTCACCCATCAGCCCGGCGAAACGCGCATCTTTTTCCAGCACGTCGCGGCGGATCCAGGCTTCGGCGGCCGAACCGCCCCACGCGTTGTCGATCAGGCCGACGGGAACCTCGAGCGACTCGTGGAGCTGGCGGCCGAAATAATACCCGACGGCGGAAAACGAGGCGGCGGTCTCCGGCGTGCAGGCGGCCCAGGCCCCCTGGAAATCGTCCTTCAGATCCTGGGTGCCGACCTGCGGCACCGAGATCAGGCGCAGCCGCGGCACCTTGGCGGTCAGGGCGTCGAGGTCCCCGTCGTCCGACTGGCGCAGGTCCCATTGCATGTTCGACTGGCCTGAGCAGATCCAGACTTCACCAACGAGCACGTCCTGGAGGGAGCGTTCGCTCGTCCCCTTGACCGTGAGCACGGCCGGCTGGGCATTGGCGGGCAGCGGGTCGAGTTTGACGGACCATTTGCCGGTGCCGGCGCTGGCCACGGCCGATTTCGACTGGCCGGCGAAGGTGACGGTGACGGTAGTGCCGGGCGTGTCCCACCCCCAGATCGGGTTCGCCTGCTTCTGTTGCAGGACCATGTGATCGCCGATGATGGCGGGCAGTTTCAGTTCGGCGTGCAGGGAGCCCGTGGCGCCCAGGGCGACGCAGGTGAGGAATCGGGTGAGGTGGCGGCTCATGGGATGCAGGGGTTGTGGATCTCTGGAAGGATGAAGGATGAAGGGCCCGGATTATTCCAGCCTCTGGAGTTCGGTGATGCGGTAGCGTTGGGGCAGGAGCGACTGGTTGTCGCGCACGGCGAGCTCGGCGTCGACGTAGAGAGTGTAGGGGACCTCGTCGATTTCGATGGTGTGCAGGCCGTCGGCCGGGTTTTCGAGGGCGGCGGCGAGGTCCTTGATGTCATTGATGACGCGGCCATTGACCTTTTCGATGAAAGCGCCGCGCACGCCTTCGTAGCCGAGGGTCGTCTGGCTGGGCAGGGCGCCGGCGAGGAAGACGAGTTTTTTGCGGCCGTCGCGGGCGAATTTCTCCTGGTTCTGGACGGCAAAAACGAATTCGAACGGGGCGCGCTCGCGCCATTCGTTCCCGAAGGCTTCGAGGTAGGTCCGGGTCAATTCGCTGAAGACGAGACCGCCGAGAATGAGATAGCGCGGGCCGCGGTCGAAGACATAAGGGTCAACCAGCTGGTCGCGCGGTTCGCGGCGGGTCAGGGTGAGGGTGAGGTCGAGGAGCTGGCCGTCGCGGCTGATTTTCATGGGCAGCTGGGTGCCGGCGGGGTGGGCCCCCTTGACGAGGTGGCCCATGGCGAGCAGGCCCCAGGTCGGGTCCTGGTAATTGCCGCGGGCATCGAGTTTGTACCCGCCGAGTTCGAGCAGCACATCGCCTTCGCGCAGGCCGGCGAGGGCGGCGCTGGTGTCGGGCATGACGCCGGTGACCATCACGCCGCCGGCGCCTTCGGGCACCTTGAGGTAAGTGCGCAGCTGCTCGTCGAGGGTGGGGGCAAATTTGATCCCGAATCCCGGGAAGCCGGCGTAGGTGCCGTCGGCGGCGTCGTCGAGGAACGCCCGGATGATCGGAAACGGCAGGATGGTGGCGACCTG
>JALRGF010000526.1 GCA_023253495.1 Verrucomicrobiales bacterium | reverse complement strand
GACATGATCGGGGCCGGGAACTCGATGGTGGCGAGCTTCTTCCTCTCCTTGCCGTGGGCCAGGATGTTCAATTCGCCTTCCTCATTGCCGAGATAGACCTTGCCGTCGGCGACCAGAGGCGACGACCAGATGTGCCCTTTGGTGTCGAAGACCCAGTGCTTTTGGCCGGTTTCGGCGTCGAGGCAGTGGAGGCGACCCGAGTAGTCAGCGGCGTAAAGCAGGCCGTCGGCGATGGCCACGGTCGAGATGCTGCGCTCGATTTCCTTGTACTGCCAGATGATGCCGGACTTGGAGATGTCGCCCATTTTGGTGGCGTCGATACACGACAGGCACCCTTTGCCTTCGCCGTGTTCGGGATCCTGGCCGATGGCCACGTAGACGCGGTCCTTGTAAACCACCGGGGTGCCGATGATTTCGCTCGGGCCGTCGGGGTCGGCGTACTTGCGTTTGGTCACGCCGTCCTCCTTGAAGCGGAGTTCGGGCGGGATGCAGTCGAAGCGGAACAGTTCCGGCAGCACGCTGATATCGTCCGATTCCTTGTTCGGCACCGGATCGAAACCGTAGAGGAAGCCGTCGCCGGCGCCGAAGATGACCATCGGTTTGCCGCCGATGATCGAGTAGGCCGGTGACGACCAGTTGCAGTGGAGGCAGCGTTCGCTGATTTTCGACGCTTCCTCGCCGAGGTATTCACCAGTCTTCTTGTTGACGGCGACGAACGCGGGGGCGGACGGGTTCGGGATGTTGGTGTGGGTCCAGTCGACACCATTCGAGGTGGTGGCGAAAACGGTGTCGCCCTCGACGAGCACGCTGCTGGACGTGATGTTGTGCGGGAAGACCCCGAGTTCCTCGCGCATGTCAAAGCGCCAGAGCACATCGCCATCGGTCGGCAGCACCTCTGCGGGCGGCGGGGCGGGCTGGCCCGGGGCCGCCGTCGGCGTGAAGTACTTCGCCTCGTCCTGGAAATCGCCGTCGTTGCCGTTGGTCATGCCGTTCATGTCGAAGGCAATCACCTCACAGCGGTTGGTCACGGTATAGGCGACATCCCCCTCGATGAAGGGTGACGAGCACTGGCCGAGGTATTCCCAGTCGGAGACCTTGCCGGCACCGAGCTTCGGGATGACCAGCTGCCAGAGGAACTTTCCGGACTTCTCGTCGAAGCACATGAAATTGGCGCGGTCACCGGTCTTGCCCGGGTCACGGGGCACCTCGTTGTTGGTGCCGAGGAGGATTTTGCCGTTGGCGACGGTCGGGGTGCCGTAACTTTGGGACCCGAGTTTGGCCACCCAGAGGCAGTTTTTGGTGGTCGCCATGTCCACGTCCTCCTTGCCCTTGATGCGTTTGCCCGGGCTGAAATCCGACGGCAGGCCGGTTTCGGTGGACACCATGTTTTTGGTGGCGGTGCCGCACCACTGCGGCCAGTCCCCGGCGGGAGCCGGGGTCATGGAGAGCCCGAGGCCGAGCACGGCGCCGAGGCCGAGGGCGACGCGGGACGCGGCGGGTACGGTGGCGAACGGGGTACGGCGGGGACGGCGGAAGCGGAGACGTGGTTTCATGGGTGTCGGGGCGGCGGAGTTATTCGTTGGGGGTGACGACGATGTTGTCGATAAAAACGCGCTTCTGAACCTGGGGTGAGAAGCCGAAGACGCCCGGCGCGCCCCGGTCATGGCCGTTGGTATGGGTGCTTTCAAAGGTCCAGGCCGCCGGCTCGGGCTGGCCGCGCTCCCATGCCTTGACGCGGATGACCGAGGACTTGTCAGGCTGGTGGTCGACGCGCGTCTTGAGCACGTACCAGACGTTGGCCTTGACCTGGAACGGGGCGTGCACGTTGAAGCGCTCGTAGTTCGAAGAGATCGAAATGGAATTTTCGTTCCCCTTGAGCGTGATCAGGTACCTCTGGTTGACCAGGCCGACTTCGGACTTGAGGCGGCGGCTGCCGTCGGTGAGCACATCAGCCTGCAGGGTGTAGTCCTTCGCCTCTTCGGTGCCGATGAACGTCATGGCGCGCTGGAAGAAAATCTGGTCCAGCGTCTTGGCGAGCACCTTGGATTTTTTGGACGGGTCGTTGGCGTCCACCCAGTCGCGCACCTCCCATTTGAAGCGGGCGCCCATCCATGGCAGCGGCGGGTAGGCAAATGTGGTCTCGGGTTCAGTCGGGTGGACCTCCTTGATGTCATACCCTTCAAAATCCTCGGTCTGCGTGGAGGCCGGCATGACCCGGCAGCGGATCACGCCGGTCAGCCCGTTGGCGGTCGTTGCCTTGAACGCCCCGGCACTGATTTTTTTGCCGGCGACCAGCTCCCCGGCGGCATTGAAGGCGGCGTCGGCCGTCGCCTTCACGCGGGCCGTCGCCGGGATGTAGCTTTCCCATTTCACCGGACCGGCGTCGCCGACGACCAGGCCGTTGGCATCGACCGTCTGGATGCGGAAATCCGCCTTCTGGCCGGGGGCGAGGGTGACTTCCTGCGGGATGACGCGCAGGGCGGCCGGGGCGCCGGGTTTCGGCATTTCCACGGCCGGGGCGGGGTCGGCGCTGATTTTGCCATCGGCGATGTCGAAGCAGTAGAGCTGGGTGCGGGTGGCGATGTAGAGCAGGCCGTTGGCCACGGCCGGCTGCGCGTTGCATTCGCCGTCCATCTCGATCGTCTGCACGGCGTCGGCGCCCTCCGCGGTGAGTTTGAAGATGTGAAGGAAGCTGGCCACTCCGCCGCCCTCGCGGGCGCCGCCCTTGACCGGGCAATAGAGGTAGCCGTCGACGTAGAGCGGGGACGAATGCAGGTTGCTCTCGGCGATCTTTTTCTCAAAGACGAGGCGTCCGGTCTTGATCTCGACGCAGACGAGCTGGCCGGTCTGGGCGATCTGGTAGACGCGGTCGCCGACCACGGTGGCGGTGGCGGTGAAGGAACTGTACGGGTGGCGCCAGACCTCGGCGGTGGCGGGCAGCGGCGGGGCGTCGGTTTTGGCGGGGTCGGTGTGTTTGGCGGGGATGGCGTCGGGCAGGCGCACGCCGACGAGGCGGCCGATTTCGGAGTTGTCGACATTTTCATCGGCGTGGATGCCCATGATGATGCCGTGGGCGACCACCGGCGAACACCCGACGCCCATTTTCGAGAGCTGGAACCGGAAGAGCGGCTCCCCGGTACGGGCGTTGAAGGCGTAAAGGTTGCCGTCACCGGTTCCCGAGTACATGACGCGTCGGCCGTAGCGGGTCTCGATGAACGGGGTGCTGTGCGAGCTGTCTTTCGGCTGCAGGCCGCCGCCGGTGAACCAGACGAGTTCGCCGGTGCGCTTGTCGAACGAATAAAACCGGTCGTTGGCTGGACCGGCGGCTCCCCAGTTGGCGCTGATGCAGTGGACGATGACGGTGTCGCCCTCGACGACCGGGGCGCCGGTGCGGCCGTTCGGGAAGGTCAGGCGGCCGACGCCTTCCATGAGCGAGTGGCTCCATTTGACGTCGCCGGTGGCAGCGTCAAAACACATGAAGACGCCATTGGTCGTCTGCAGGTAAAGCTGCTTGGTCTCGGCGTCGTAGGCCGGGCTGCCGATGGCGTAGCGGTTGTAGGCGGTATCAGAGATGAAATCGCGGAATTGTTTTTCCCAGATGATCGTGCCGGTGGCGGCGTCCAGGCAGGTCAGTGTTTCCACCAGGTCGTCGAACTCGCCGCGGTAGCCGAGCACATAGAGTTTGCCATCGATGACCAGCGGGGTCCCCTGGGCCGGCAGCGGGGACGTCCAGAGAGGTTTTTCCGGCAGCAGGTGTTTTTCGTATTTCTCCAGGGACGCGCCGGTCTGCAGCGGGCCGCGCCATTGCGACCAGTTCAGGCTGTCGGCTGCCCGGGCGGCAGTCAGGGCACAGAGGAACCCGCAGGCGGGCACAAAAAAGCGGAGCGACAACATGTTCGGATGGGGGATGAGCGGGACCGGAATCTGTCACGGGCCGGACCGCACGGGCCGTTCCATGGCACCGGAAACCGTGCGCCCCGGCCCCGGCCGTGTCAAAGGCAAAGCCGGCCGGTTCGCGGGCGGGGATACCCTTAGGTGATTTCTTTAGGGGGCCGTGATGGCAGCGGCCGCCGGGGTCCGGACGGGGCGCCTGCTCAAATGCGGACCAGCGACCACACCGCGCCGGCGAGAGTGGCGGTCATGAGGGTGGCGAGCGTGCCGCCGACGACCGCCTTCAGGCCGAGGGCGGCTATGGTTGGCCGTTGCGCGGGGGCGAGCGCGCCGGTGCCGCCGAGCTGGATGCCGATGCTGGCGAAATTGGCGAACCCGCAGAGCGCGAAAGTGGCGAGATACAGTGATTTCGGGGACAGGCTGCCGGCCTCTTTCAGGGCGCCGAGGTCGAGGTAGGCGACAAATTCGTTGAACACGACTTTTTTTCCGAGCAGCCGTCCGACTTCCTGCACGTCACCGCCCTCGACACCGATGAGCCAGGCCAGCGGGGCGAACACCCAGCCGAGCAGTCGGTCGAGCGAAAGCGCCGGGTGCAGGGCGGCGAGGCCGGCGTTGACCATGGCGGCGAGGGCGATGAAAGCGATGAGCATGGCGCCGACGTTGGCCGCGAGCTTCAGGCCGTCGGCAGTGCCGGCGGCGAGAGCGTCGAGCAGGTTGGCCCCGAATTTTTCCACGGGCACGTGCAGGGTGGTATCGACGCTTTCCGTCTGGGGGATGAGGATTTTGGCGACGACGAGGGAGGCGGGGGCGGCCATGAACGACGCGCAGAGCAGGAATTTGGCGTAGGTTTCGCGGGTGGCGGTGTCGGTTCCTCCGAGGATGG
>JALRGF010000492.1 GCA_023253495.1 Verrucomicrobiales bacterium | reverse complement strand
AGTCGCGGGCCGAGACGTCGTTGGCGCAGGTGTAGCCGAGCACATGATCGAGGGCGTCGGCTTCACTGACATTTTTGGCGGGGCGCCCGATGACGACCGCCAGCTCGCATTCGTAGTCGAGTTCCGCGGTGACGCCGGGGTGGATGATCGGGTCGCCGGGGTGCGCGAGGGTGCTGGTCGGCTTGAGGAAAAGCAGCGGGCGCTCGGGCGGGGTCATGCCGCTTTCTTCGGCGTGGCGGCGGTAGTTCAGTCCGATGCCGAGGATGTTGGGTGGGGCGATGGGGGCGAGCAATTTGCGGACGGTCGCGGTTTCGCCGGCCGGCTGCAGCCCGGTGAAGAGATCGCCGGTGAGGAGGCGGGCTGCGGTGAAGGTGTCATCGAGCGGCTCGCCGAAGCGCACGGTGCCGGACGGGTCGAGAAATCGGATGATCCGTCCGCCGGGGGCGGGTGGGGCGGGGGATGCGGGGGCACTCATGGTTCGGGCGTGGGCAGGCCCAGACAGTGGCGTCCGGGCGGGCGGTCTCAAGCGCAATCCGGGGTGCCCGGCGGTGGCTTGGCGCTTGCCCGGGCGGGTGGGCGGGGTGATGAATGGACGATGGTCCGGTTGTTGTTGTGTCTTGGGCTGCTGGTCGTGGCCGCGGCCCGGGGGAGGGCGGCGGACCGGTTGAATGTGGTTTTTATTCTGGCGGACGACCTCGGGTGGGGCGAGCTCGGGTGTTACGGGCAGCGGAAGATCCCGACGCCGCATCTGGATCGGCTGGCGGCGCAGGGGATGCGGTTCACGCGGCATTACAGCGGGGCGCCGGTGTGTGCGCCGTCGCGCTGCGTGCTGATGACCGGTCGGCACCTCGGACGGGCGGAAATCCGGGGCAACCGCCAGGCGTCGGTGGCTTTCCCCGAGTTCCGCGAAGGCCAGCATCCGGTGTCCGGCGCGGCCGTCACGATGGCACAGATGTTCCGGAAGGCGGGCTACACCACCGCGGCGATCGGCAAATGGGGGCTCGGGCCAGTGGGCAGCAGCGGTGATCCGAACCGCCAGGGGTTTGATCTGTTTTTCGGCTACAACTGCCAGGCGGCGGCCCACAGTTATTTTCCCCCGCACCTGTGGCGGAACGACCGCAAAGTGCCACTCAATGCCCCCGCCATTCCCGGGCACCGGCCCCAGCCGGAGGGCGCGGTGCGCGCGGACGACTGGATCGGGCAGGCCTACGCGCCATCGGTAATGGTGGCGGAGGCCGAGGCCTTTATCCGCGCGCAGGGGGACCGCCCGTTTTTTCTGTTTCTGCCATTCATCGAGCCGCATGTCGCCCTGCAGCCGCCGAAGGAGTCGGTGGAACGGTTTCCGGCGGACTGGGACCCGCAGCCGTACCGCGGCGAGAACGGCTATCTGCCCCACCCGCGGCCGCGCGCCGCCTATGCCGCATTGATTGCCGATCTCGATGCCCACGTCGGCCGCGTGCTGGCGGCGCTGGAGGCACAGCGTCTCGCCGACCGGACGCTGGTTGTCTTCACCAGCGACAACGGCCCGACGCATCCCGGGCGACCCGGCAGCGGCTTTCACGTCGGCGGCGCCGACCCGGTGTTTTTCGAAAGCACCGCTGGCCTGCGCGGCTACAAGGGCAGCGTTTACGAAGGCGGTCTGCGCGTGCCGATGATCGCGCGACTGCCCGGACGCATCCCGGCCGGGCGCGTCAGTAACGCCCCGGGGTATTTCGCCGACTGGTGGCCCACCCTGGCCGAGGCCGCCGGCCTGGAGGTGCCGTCCGGCCTCGACGGCGAAAGTCTCTGGCCCGCCTTGACCGGCGGCGGCCCGTCGCCGCGCACCCGTCCGATGCTCTGGGTCTTTCCTGAATACGGCGGTCAGGTGGCGGTCAGGCTCGGCGCCTTCAAACTTGTCCGCCAGCGACTCGCGACCCCGGATCCCGGGCCCTGGGAGGTCTATGACATCGAGAGCGATCCGGGCGAAACCATCGATCTCGCGGCCAAACAGGCGGCACTCATTGCCGAGGGCGAGGCCGTGCTCCGCCGCGAGGTGGCCGACAACCCGGTTTTCCCCGTGCCTCTTTCCCGGGTCACGGCGCCGGCCGCGGGGCCGCTGCCCGGTCGGTAAACGGATCCGCGGGTGGCGCCGCGCCGGTCGCCGCTCCGCCTTTCCTCTTGAGCCTCGGGTCCGGCCGTGCCATGAATGCGGACCGGATGGTCTGGCCGATGTGGCCGACACCTCCGGGTGACGCCATGCCCGACATCGACAATTACCAGGCCGTGCTGCTTCAGTTCGTGCTGGTGGCCGGACTGGCCGCCACCATGCTCGGGTTGAGTGTGGCGGTGGGCCGGGCCGGTCGCCGCAATCCGGTGAAGGATTCTGCGTACGAGTGCGGCATGCTGCCGATCGGCGACAGCCAGCCGCGCTTCAGCGTGAAGTTCTATCTGGTGGCGATGTTGTTTGTCCTGTTCGACATCGAGGTCGTCTTCATGTATCCATGGGCAGTGGTGTTCCGCGATCTGGTGGCCGAACACGCGATGGTTTTCTGGGGCATGGTGAGCTTTGTCGGCATCCTGACCGTGGCCTATGTCTACGCCCTCCGGAAGGGCGCGCTCCGCTGGGACAACTGAGCCGGCAAAGGTTCCGCGGGGGCGGAGAGCCGCCGTCGCCAAACACCCGCCACAAGCCCGCGGACGTCCGGGGAACACGGCGGCAAGCGACAGGCATCTCCTTTCAGTCGTCTGATGGATCATCGGCCGGTGCTTTCTCCGCCACCGCGACCATGCCGAGACGCGTGGAAGCGGTCGCCACAAGCTGCCGCACAGCGGTTACGGTGGCGGCGTGCCGGTTCTCAAGGGCCAGCCAGAGGCCGAAGGCGACCGCCAGCGCCCAGGCTCCCCACACGGCCTTCAGAGCGAAAAGGAGGAGCCCGACAGCCGTGCTGAACGCGGCGAGCACCGTGGTCGCCCGGCGGGCGCGCGTCTGCAGCCGAACCCTGACCAGCCGGCCTTCCGGCGAGAGGTATTCGGTGGCGGTCACCAGGCGGACCGACCACCAGCGGTTGCGGCTCACCTCAAGGTCCCAGTCGGCCCATTCGTCGCCGATCACCACCGGCCACCGCATGGCCTCAAGATCGGCCAGCACGGCAGCCAGAAGCGCGCTGCGATCCTTGCCGGCATCATTCCACAGCGCCAAGGTGGCCACCGTCTTGCCCCGCTGCCGCCGCGGCAGGCGCCGCAATGGCCGGCCGCGGCCGCTTCCCGCCGCAAACGACCGCTGGCGCAGGCAACCGAGCCGGCGCACCAGGTCGCGGGCCACCGGTTGCGTGAACGCCAAGGCCATGACCAGCAAGCGCGCCGCCGCCGCCGACAGACGGTGGCGGCCCGGCCAGACGGCCAGACGCGTCGCTGCCGCCACCCGCCCGGCCGCCCAGACGGCCGGGGCCAGCATGAGGGTGCCTGCGGTGGCCAGCACCGGGTGCCACAGACCGCCGGCGCTCAGCACGATGCCGGCAAGTACCCAGGGGGCGCTCCGCACCACTTCGGCCGTCGCGGAGAGCGGACGGCTGTACAGAAACTGGTAGGGAGCGGTGCCAAAGACGCCGGCGTAGATGACGGCTCCCCGTGCGGTCGCGGCATGGCGCGCCGGTTCGTAGATGATGCCGTGCCAGAGAGCGCCCCCGGATCTGCCGAAACGGTGCGGGTGCTGGGCGATCAGGGTGGCCTCGGCGCGACCGTAACCGATCTGCTGCCGGAAATACGCCCGCAGGGTGCGCCGCCGTTCGTGCCAGACCATGGCTCCGGGCTGATGAACGATGCGGTACCCATGCTCAAGCAGTCGCCAGCAGAAGTCGACGTCGTCGCCGGCGGCGTGGTACCGATCGTCGAATCCGCCGACTTCCTCCCAGGCGGCGCGGGTGACGGCCAGATTGCAGCCGGGCACGTGTTCGGCCTCGGTGTCATTGAGCATGACCACGGCCGGGCCGCCCGGTGCCGCTGCCAGCGCCGCCTCTTTCCAGCCGCTTGGCCGCGGCGGGATATTCGGTCCGCCGGCGGCGCCGACGCGATCATCCGCAAACGCCAGAGCCAGATACGTCAGCCAGTCGCCCTCGGCGGCGGCATCGTCATCCAGATACACCAGATGACTGCCGCTGGCCTGGCTGGCCCCGAAGTTGCGCGCCCGGCTCAAGCCGCCGCGGGTGACGCGGAAAAACCGGACATCGCGGTACTCGGTGGCCATGGCCGCGACCTGAGGGTCGCTCGAACCGTCGTCGACCAGGATCACTTCGTAATCAGGGTACGGAAGCGACTGCACGGATTCGAGTGCGGTGCGCAGGGTGCGGGCACCGTTGTAGGTGCAGATGATGATCGAAAACCGCGGGGTCTGGCGCAGCCGTACTCCCTGTCCGGCGCGCCGCAGCGGGGGCAGCTGGAGGGAGAGGGCGGACGCCGCCTCCTTCGGCCGCCGGTCCGCGTCCGTCACGCCGAAGGCCCATTCCGGATCCATGCGGCGCCCGCGGTTGCTCCACTCGTCCGTGAAGCTGAATACGATCTGGCCGGCCAGTCCGGCGTGCAGTACCGCCTGCCACGCCCATCCCAGCGCTTCCGCCTGGCGGGATTCCCCGTGACGGCGGGTGTCGAGCCCGAATTCCCCGACCACCAGCGGACGGTCGCCGGCCATCAACTGCAGCCGGGCGAGGAAGCCGCACATGGCTCACGTCTAGAATCCCTCTAGAGGCTAAGGTGATGGACCAGAACAAAAATTCAGGCGTAAGTATGCATCCTGCCACTCTTTCTTCTACCACGTGCATGCATGATTTCACTAT
>JALRGF010000478.1 GCA_023253495.1 Verrucomicrobiales bacterium | reverse complement strand
ACTTCGGCATCGACGAAAGCGGCAAGGGCGATTTCTTCGGGCCCCTCGTGGTCGCGGGGGTCTACGCCGACCGCGAGATCGCCCGGCAGTTGCGCGACGCCGGCGTCATGGACAGCAAACGCATCACCACCGACGAGGGCATCCGCGCCCTCGCCGCCGCCATCCGCACCATCCCGCGCGCCCAAAGCTATGTGCTCAGCATCGGTCCGTCCAAATACAACGAACTGTATCCGAAGTTCCGCAGCCTGAATTACCTGCTCGCCTGGGCCCACGCCGAGGTCATCGCCGTCCTCAAACGCTACGTGCCCGAATGCCCGCGCGCCCTCAGCGACCAGTTCGCCGACGAAGCCGTGCTCGAACGCGCCCTGAAAGCGAAAAAACTCGGCAGCTTCCAGCTCGACCAACGGACCAAAGGCGAATCCGACCCCGCCGTCGCCGCCGCCTCCATCCTCGCCCGCGAACGGTTCATCGACTGGATGGACGAATGCTCCCGCCGCCTCGGGTTCAAATTGCCCCGCGGCGCCACCCACGTCAAAAAAGAAGCCGTCCGCCTGCTCGCCGAACGCGGTACCGACGCCCTTTCCAAAGCGGCCAAAATGCACTTCAAAACCGCCAATGAGGTGCTCGGATTGCCGGTGGTGGAAAAAAAGTGGTCGAAATTCAGGAAAAGTTAGATTTTCCGCAGGCGCCGCCCGCCCCATGGTGTACATTCGACCCCGGCGCCGCCTGCCCGGCCCGTCCCGTCCGCCCCTCTGCATGGCCGCCCGCAACCAGAAGCTGCGCGTTTCCTCGGCGCCGACCCGCCGGGACACCCCGACCCCCCGGGCGCCCGCCGCACGGAACACCCGTTTCCCCGAGCGCGACCGGAAAACGCGCCGGCAAAGCAGCCACGTGACCTACCGCCAGCGCGCCCCCTTGGTCATTCCGGTCACCTGGCTCAATGCCGTCATCGGCCTCATGCTGCTGCCGGTCGTCTGGGTGACCACCCTGACGTTCTTCACGCTGCTGAGCCGCAGCGCCCGCCTGGACGAAGTCTGGCGCACCCCTCAGGTCGTCCTTTTCGGCTGGGGGTTGATCATCTGGCTGGCCGCCTTCTGGGCCGGCCTGCGCCCGCGCTACATCTACGTCCTCGGCCACGAACTCACCCACGCCCTTTTCATCTGGGCCTGCGGCGGGAAAATCCACGATTTCCGCGTCACCGCCGACGGCGGGCACGTCATCACCGACAAAAACAACCTGCTTATCTCCCTCTCGCCCTACTTCGTTCCGTTCTGGTCGCTGGTCGCCGTCACCCTTTACGGCCTCGCCGGGATCGCCTTTGACCCCGAAGCCGTCCAGCACCTGCGGCTGGGCGACTGGCGGTTCTCGCTCGGACTGGACGCCGCCCTCGCCTGCCTGCTCGGCTACACCTGGGGCGTCCACCTGACCTTCACGCTCTGGATGGTGACCCGCGAGCAGCCGGACCTCCAGCAGAACGGCACGTTCTTTTCCCTCGTCTTCATTTATTTCACCAATCTCACCCTCATCCTCGGCCTTTTTGTGCTCGCCTCCCCGGGCGTCACCGCCGGTGACCTTATGGAAGACTGGCTGCGGCACCTGCGCGAACTGGCCCGCTGGATCCACGTGCCCGCCTGAGCCGCCCGGCCGCGCCACGGACCACCGCCTCCGCCCGGCCGCCGTTCGGCCGCCGCGCCCGCCACCGAACCCCGGTTCAGGTTTTGACACCCTGCCCGGCCTGTGGCAACGGAAACGCGTTTGCCGGTTTCCGACGGCCGTCGTTTCCCCCTTCGGGAAACGTTCGCGGCTGCCACGTCCCATTCCTCGCATCCCCGTGCCCAAAGACCCCACCATCAAAAAAATCCTCGTCATCGGCTCCGGTCCCATCGTCATCGGGCAGGGGTGCGAGTTCGACTACTCCGGCGTGCAGGCGTGCAAGGCGCTGCGCGAGGAAGGATATGAGGTCGTCCTGATCAACTCCAATCCGGCCACCATCATGACCGATCCGGAGTTCGCCGCCCGGACCTACGTCGAACCGATCACCCCGGAAATCGTCGAAAAAATCATCGAAAAGGAAAAACCTGATGCCCTCCTCCCGACGCTCGGCGGCCAGACCGCCCTCAATTGCTCGATGAAGCTCCACGAGCGCGGCGTGCTGGCGAAGCACCACGTCCGTATGATCGGCGCCAAACCCGAGGCGATCCACAAGGGCGAGGACCGCCAGGCCTTCAAGGAGGCCATGATCAAAATCGGGCTCGACATGCCGAAGTCGGGCATCGCCAAGGCCCCGCGGATCAAGATCAAGCACCCCGAAACCGGACAGGAGACCGACGGCTTCGACTACCAGAAGGGCATGGAAATCGCCCGCGGCATCGCCGCCGACATCGGGACGTTCCCGCTCATCATCCGCCCCGGCTTCACCCTCGGCGGCAGCGGCGGAGGCATCGCCTACAACCGCGAGGAATTCGAAACCATCGTCGCCCGCGGCCTCGAAATGTCCCCGGTCGCCGAAGTCCTCATCGATGAATCCCTGCTCGGCTCGGTCGGGGAGCCGATCAACCCGGAGGCCTGGCTCTGGTACCGGGACGTGATCGGGGGCGGCCGGTGCCCGATCGTCGACACCTGGTGGCAGACCGAGACCGGCGGCATGATGATGTCGCCGCTCCCCGGCGTCACTGCGTGTAAGCCCGGCTCGGCGATGGGGACCTTGCCTGGGATCAGCGCAGCAGTGGTCGACGACGCCGGGACACCGGTCGGCAACGGTGGTGGTGGCTACCTGGTACTCACCGAACCGTGGCCGGCGATGTTGCGCGGCATCTGGGGGGATGATCAGCGTTACGTCGATACCTATTGGTCGCGCTGGCCGCAGTACTACTTCGCCGGCGACGGGGCGAAGCTCGACGAGGATGGCGCCATCTGGCTCCTCGGTCGGGTGGATGACGTCATGAACGTGTCCGGTCACCGCATCTCGACCACCGAGGTCGAGTCGGCC
>JALRGF010000455.1 GCA_023253495.1 Verrucomicrobiales bacterium | reverse complement strand
GACATGATGCGGTCGTATTCCTCCTCGGTGATGCTCAGAAACGGGGTCGCCGAATTGACCCCGGCGCCATTGACGAGGATGTCGACGCGGCCGGAGCGCGCGAGCACGCCATCCAGCAGCGCCTGCAGGCTGCCGCGGTCGGCGGCCTCGACGGCGTGGAAATACCCGCGTCCTCCGCGCGCCGTGATTTCGTTGAGCCGGGCCTGGGCCTTCGTTTCGTCGCGGCCGGCCAGCACGACGGTGGCCCCCGCCTCGGCCATGCCGGCAGCCATGGCGCCGCACAATTCACCGGTGCCGCCGATGACCACGGCGACCTCGCCGTCGAGGGAAAAAAGGGAATGGTTCATGCGCGGGGTGTTGCGGGAAAAAAGCGGAGCCGGACGGGCCGGCCGGGGCGTGATGTGCTGGCTTGGCGGTGAGGCGGTTACTGGCGTTCAGCGCTCCACGCGGGCCGATCCTCCTTTCATGAGTTTTTCGACTTCTTCGAGCGTGGCCATGGAAGTGTCGCCCGGCGTGGTCATGGCGAGGGCGCCGTGGGCGGCCCCGTATTCCACAGCGCGGGCGGCGTCGCCGGTGGTCAGGAATCCGTAGATCAGACCGGAAGCGAAGCTGTCGCCGCCGCCGACGCGGTCGAGGATTTCCAGGCGGTCGCGCTGGGTGGCCTGGTGCATCTGTCCGTCGTAATAGCAGAGAGCGCCCCAGTCGTTGACGGTGGCGGAGCGCACCGTGCGCAGGGTGGTGGCCACCGCCTTGAAGCCGAATTCCGCGACGGCGGCATGGATCATTTTTTTGAACCCTTCGGTTTCGAGCTGGGTGAGGTGTTCGTCGAGGCCGTCGACCTCGAGCCCGAGGCATGCGGTGAAGTCTTCCTCGTTGCCGATCATGACGTCGACGGATCCGGCGATGCGGCGGTTGACTTCGCGGGCGCGGGCCTGGCCGCCGATGCTTTTCCAGAGGCTCGGGCGGTAATTGAGGTCGTAGCTGACCACGGTGCCGTGGCGCCGGGCGGCTTCGACGGCTTCGATGACGAGTTCCGGTGTGGTCGGGCTGAGGGCGGCGAAGATGCCGCCGGTATGCAGCCAGCGCACGCCGAGGTGGCCGAAGATGTGGTCCCAGTCGAAGTCGCCGGGCTTGAGCTGGGAGGCGGCGGTGTGGCCGCGGTCGGGCACCCCGACCGCGCCGCGCACGCCGAACCCGCGTTCGGTGAAATTGAGACCGTTGCGGGTGGTGCGGCCGATGCCGTCGTAGGGCACCCATTTGATGAAGCGGGTGTCCACGCCGCCCTGGAGAATGAAGTCCTCGAGCAGCCGGCCGACCGGGTTGTCGGCGAAGGCGGTGGCCACCGCGGTGCGCAGACCGAAGCACCGGCGCAGTCCGCGGGCGACATTGTATTCGCCGCCGCCTTCCCAGACGGTGAACTGGCGCGCCACCCGCACCCGGCTCTCGCCAGGGTCGAGCCGGAGCATGATTTCCCCGAGGGCAAGGCAATCGAAGGCGCAGGTGTCGGCGGGGCGCAGCGAGAGTTTCATGGCCGCGAGCGGTACCGCGGGCGGCCGGATCCTGCAAGCGTCGATGCCGGGACGGGGGAGGGGAGCGGGCCGGGGGCATTGGTGATTGCCGGTGGCGGGGCGGGCGATCGTGGGTTGCATGCTCAGCGCATGATTCCGGCTCCGAGTGCCGCGGCCGCCGACGGCCTGCAGAACCTGACATTCCGCGAGGTTGAGGCCGCGCTGGAGGCGGCCGGGTTGCGGCCGTTTCATGCGCGGGCGGTGTGGCGCGCGATGTACCGGGATCTGGCAGGATCGTGGGACGAGGTGGCGGACCTGCCGGGGGCGGTGCGTCGGTGGCTGGACGCGCGGCCGCTGTGCTTTCCGGAGGTGGCAGCCGAGGTGGCCAGTGGCGACGGGTGGACGCGGAAGTTTCTGCTGCGGCTGGCGGACGGCCGGGAAGTCGAGACCGTGCTCATGGAGTTTGCCGGGCGGCACACCGCCTGTCTGAGCACGCAGGCCGGCTGTGCGATGGGGTGTGTGTTCTGCGCGACCGGACAGGGTGGATTTTTCCGTCATCTCGCGCCTGGGGAAATCGTGGCCCAGGTCCGGCAGGCGCGCCGGGCGATGCGGGCGGCCGGCGGCACCGGCCCGCGCAACCTGGTGCTCATGGGCATGGGCGAACCGCTGCACAATTACGACGCCGTCATGACCGCGCTCGATATCATCACCGATACCCGCGCCTTCAACATCGGGCCCGCCCACGTCAGCATCAGCACCGTCGGCGTGGTCCCGGGCATCGTGCGCCTCGCCGAAGAACGCCGGCCGTACAACCTCGCGGTCAGCCTGCACGGCGCCGACGACACCGAGCGTTCCGCCCTCGTGCCGGTCAACCGCCGCTGGCCGCTGCCGGAATTGATCGGCGCCTGCCGCCACTACGGGCGGCTCACCGGACGCCGCATTTTCTTCGAGTGGACGCTGGTCGCCGGGCGCAACGACACGCCGGAGACGGCACGGCGGCTGGCCTCGCTGCTTCGTGGTCTCGACGCTCATATCAACCTGATCCCGCTCAACCCGACCGGAGGGTTTGGCGGGGCGGCCACCGCGCCCGCCGCGGTGCAGGCCTTCAAGGAGGCGCTGCAGGGCGCCGGATTTCCCTGCACAGTGCGCCAGCGCCGCGGCATCGACGTGGCCGCCGGGTGCGGCCAGCTGCAGGCGGAGAACCGGCGCCGCGAGGCGGCGCCGGCGTGACCGGGCGGCCCCGTCCGGCTGATCAGAAGTGGCGGCGTTCAGACGTCCGGCTGCTCAGACACCCAGTTTCGTCCAGGCGGCATTTTTCTTCGATGACGCGACCACCGCCTCGATGAAGGCCATGCCGCGGATGCCGTCGTGGATGGTCGGGAAATCGAGGGCCGGATCGTCCTTGGCGAGTTTGCGTTTTTCGTGACGCGCGCGGATGGCGAGGGCGAAATTTTTGTAGATGTTGGCGAAGGCCTCGAGGTACCCCTCGGGGTGGGCCGGCGGGGTGCGGCCGGCGGCGAGGGCGGCCGGGCTGAGGTAGCCGTTGGCGGTGCGGTAGACCTGCATCGGCTGGTCGAGCCATTTCACCAGCAGGGTGTTCGGTTCCTTCTGGTGCCATTCCAGGCCGCCTTTTTCGCCATAAACGCGGATATTCAGGTTGTTCTCCTCGCCCACGCTGATCTGCGAGCAATGAAGCACACCCTTGGCTCCGCCCTTGAAGCGCAGGAGCACGTTGCCGTCGTCGTCGAGCTTGCGCCCTTTGACGAAGGCGGTGAGGTCCGCCGCCAGCTCGGAGATCTGCAGCCCGGTGATGTACTCCGCGAGGTTCTCGGCGTGCGTGCCGATGTCGCCGATGCTGCCGGCCGCACCGCTGCGCTTCGGGTCGGTGCGCCACGCCGCCTGCTTCTGGCCGCTTTCCTCCAGCCGCGTCGCCAGCCACCCTTGCGGGTACTCGACCACCACCTTGCGGATCTTCCCGAGAGCACCGGTCGCCACCATGTCGCGCGCCTGCTTCACCAGCGGATACCCGGTGTAATTGTGCGTCAATCCGTAGAGCAGCCCGGTCTTCTTCACCAGCTCACCGAGCTTCTTCGCCTCGGCCAGATTGAAGGTCGCCGGCTTGTCGCTGAGCACATGAAACCCATGCTCCAGCGCCATTTTGGCCGGCGGAAAATGCATGTGGTTCGGCGTCACGATCGCCACAAAATCCATCCGCTCACCCTCCGGCAGCCGGGCCTCCCCCTTGATCATCTCCTCAAAACTCCCGTAGCACCGCCCGGGCGGCAGAAAAAGATCCGCCCCCGAGGCCCGGGATTTTTCCGGATCCGAGGAAAACGCTCCGCAGACCAGCTCGATCTGCCCGTCAATCTGCGCGGCAATACGGTGGACGGCGCCAATAAAGGCACCGCGGCCGCCGCCAACCATGCCGTAACGAATTTTGCGACTCATGGGAATCAGGGGGTGATGGGTGAAAGGATGAAGGATGAAGGGTGAAGGATGAAAGGTGAAGAGCCGAGGGTGGCGCACGGGAAGGAACCGAGGCAACCGGAAATTCGGTGGCGGACCGCTAAAAATCGACGGTCCGGTCGCGGTCCCGGTGGTTGCGGTCTTTTCGGTCCCGCTGTTCCTCACACCCGCTTTGCGGTCCCGGCGGCCCCGGGCGGCGGCCCGACCGAGGCTCCTGCCAACCAGTGGCCGCGCACCATCACGTGGGGCGCAGCCGGTTCGACCGCTGGCGGTTTCCGCACCCATCCCGCCAGCACCACGGCGAGCTGGTGCGCATCGTGCTCGAACCGGGCCGGCTCGGGATTGATCCACGGCGCCATCGCATCATCCACCAGCGACACCAGCGACACATCCTCCGGCACCCGCAGGCCTTTGCCGATCAAGAACCCGTAGGCCGCAAGATATTCGTACCACGAGACAAGGATCAGCGCGGTCGGGGGCTGGCGCATCCAGAGCCGCTGCAGGCACGTCCGCAAGGCCACCGGCTCGAACGGAGCCGCCGCCGGCGTGTGCAAAATCACTTTGACCCCCGTCTCGGCCGCCACTTCCTCGGCCGCCTGTCGGATGCGCTTGACAAAGGCAGACGTGCGCGCCAGAGCCGGCAGCGCCAGAGTCCGATGGCCGAGCCGGATGAGCTGACGAAGCGTCTCCCGCATCAGATGGGCGCCGTCATACCCGACCACCGGCAGCGCCAATACCCCCGTGTCACCACCGAAATAAAACGTCGGCACCCCGCACCCGCGCGACCAATCGGCCATCCACGGTGTCCCGCGGGCAATGATTAACGCCTGCGGGCGCTCGGTACTCAATACCGCGTCCCAAGGAGCCCGGTTCCGCTTGTCGTAGCCGTAATCAACCGCATGCACCCGCAGCGTCCACCCATCCGGCGCCAGCAACTCGCCAAGCTGCGAAACCAGTTGCCAGAACGGTTCGTGCGGGCTGGCTCCCGAATCCCGCGGTGTGAAAATCACCAGATGCCGCGCCCCGCAAACCGCCGGCGCGTCCTCCTCCGCCATCGCCCGCGCCACCACTTCGCGTTTCACTACAAACCGACGGCGCTCGCCCCGGTTCTCAATCCATCCCTGGTCGCGCAGCCGCTGCAAGGCTTCCGAGACCGTCGGTACCCCAACCCCAAGCGCGTCGGCCAGAAAGCGCACTCCGGGCAGCTCGCTGAACGTCCCTTCCGCAATCAGCTTCCGCAACGCCTCCTCGGCCGCATCCGCACGCCGCAACTTCGGCACGGCCACCCGGCCCGCCGAATTCATCTGTCTGGACCTTTGCGCCATAACGCATTTTCTACTTATCAGCGTCCTCAAGCAGGGCGGGGCCGGGCCGCCGTCGGCTTTACCGACAGCGGCCTGGCGGTGGTACCTTCGGTCGGGGGCGGCGGCCCGACCGAGGCCCCCGGGATCCAGCGGCCGTGCAGCAACACCCGCGGAGCCACCACCGCCTTCAGCGGCGGCTTGCGCACCCAGTCGGCCAGCACCACCGACAATCGTTCCGCATCGTGCTCAAATCGCGCCGGCTCGGGAATCATCCATGATGACATCGCATCGTCCACCAGCGACACCAGAGACACGTCCTCCGGCACCCGGAGGCCCTTCTGAGCCAGAAAGCCCTGGGCCGCCAGATATTCATACCACGAGGCCAGCAGGAGGGCCGTCGGTGGCTGGCGCACCCACAGCTTCTCAAGGCACGTCCGCAGTCCGGCCAGCTCGAATTGAGCTCCCGATGGCGTGTGCAACGTGAACTTGACCCCGGTCTCAGCCATCACATCGGCGGCTGTCTCACGCAGTCGCTTCACAAAATTCGTTGAGCGCGCCAGTATCGGAACCGCCACGGTCCGATGGCCCAGCCGGATGAGCTGCATGAGCGCCTCATGGAGCAAATGCTTTGAGTTATACCCGACCACCGGAACCGGAAAGCTGCCGAAATCGCCACCAAAATAGAATACGGGCACCCCGCACCCGCGCGACCAGTCGGCCATCCAGGGCGTGCCGCGCGCGACGATCAGGGCTTGCGGCTTCTCGGTTCTCATTACCGCGTCCCAAGGCGCCCGGTTCCGCTTGTCATGACCGTAATCGACCGCATGCACCCGCAGCGTCCACCCGTCCGGTGCCAGCAGTTCCCCAATCCGGGAAACCAGATGCCAGAACGGTTCATGCGGGCTGGCCCCCACATCCCGCGGCGTGAAAATCAGGAGATGCCGCGGGCCCGAGGCCGCCGGCGCCTCCGCCTCCGTCTTCGCCCGCTCGACCACCTCCCGGTTCACCACAAAACGCCGCCGCGCGCCCCGATCCGAAATCCATCCCAGCTCGCGCAGGCGCTTCAACGCCTCGGACACCGTTGGCACTCCGACCCCCAAGGCCTCCGCCAGAAACCGCACGCCGGGCAGTTCGTAGAAGTCACCCTCAGCCACCAGTTTCCGCAATGCCTCCTCCGCCGCATCCGCACGGCGCAGCCGTGGCACGGCCGCCCGCCCCGCCTTCTTCATGAGACCTGTTTCGCCAGCCATGTCCGCATCATAAATCCTGCCCCGGCCCGAGGCAAGACAGCCAAACGGTAATCCCCAACAGCCGCGTCATCCCGCGACGCCGCCGGGATCGTCACAAATGTCTTATTGACAACGGTGTAGTCTCAGCTGTCCGTCTTTCTGACGAGTGTGTGTGCACAGAAAGCATCCTCCTCAAGTGTCTGTGCCGGTTCCTTTTTCTTCCGCCAGTCCCGCGGACTCGTCTCCGCACAGAGCTCCCATCTGAGCCCCCACCTGACCCGCCGACGCCTCTCTCCCGCCGATACTGTACAGAGTGTGGTTGGACGCCTCCTGTGTGTCGGAAAATGACAGAAGTCTGAGTTTGTTGTTGCGGCCCATCCGGTCCGGAATGGATCCTCGTGCGCCGCCCGACGTGGAACTGGCCGACCGGCTCGCCGCTCGGCGGGCCGCCCTCCTTCTGGACGGCCAACGGCACTGTGACCACGGTGGCGGGACAGGTGAGCGCGCCCGGCACGGCGGAATTTTTCTACCGCACCCGGCAGGTCACCACCGAGCGACCGCCCGCGCTGCGCTGGAACGACTGGTTGAAGCTCCACTTTTCTCCCGCTCAGCTCGCCGATCCGGCGGTCAGCGGGCCGGCCGCCGACCCGGATCGTGACGGCCTGAGCAACGACGCGGAATACGCCGGTATGACGTGGCCGACGGTCGCGTCCACCCAGTCGGCGCTGCGCCTCGAAACCGCTCTGGTCACCTCCGCCGCCGGGCGCCACCTTTCGCTGAATTTTTTCTTCGACCCCCGGGCCGTGCTGACCCTCACCCCGGAGACGTCTCCGGATCTGCGCGCCTGGAACGGCGCCCCCGGGGCCGCCGTGGCCCTGCCCGGCACGGCTCCCGGTGCGGCCAGCTTCCGCGCCGCCGCTACCGTGGCTTCCGAACCCCGGTCATTTTTCCGGCTGCGCTGGGCGCCGACCCGGTGAGCCGCGCCAAAAAACACCGGCGGCAGCATCGCTCCACAAGGGTTCTTCAGGCACGCCGACCGCGCTCTCCGCAGGCTTCCCGCCGCGCTCTCCGGCAATGTGCGCTTTCCGGAGGATTCCCGTTTCCCCTGACGCCGATCCGGGTCAAATATCAGCGATCCACCAGCCGTCGTGGCGAAATGGCAGACGCACCAGACTTAAAATCTGTTGTCCGCAAGGGCGTGCGGGTTCGAGTCCCGCCGACGGCACCCCCCTTCCGTGTGCGCGGAGTCCGGCGAGCGCGGATTCCGGCCACCCACTGCGGGCTTCAGAAACGGGCCGTGCGGTCAGCAGCGGAAAAGGCGGTCCCGGGCGTGAGGGTCAGGCTTGCTTTCCGAGAAATCACGACAAATCCGATAGACAATAGGGTATTTTCACTTGCCAAAGTCGCCAAGGTGAATATTTGCTCTTGGATCTGTTGGTGGGGCTGCGCTATGTGCGGTGTGCTGACGGATGTGGCGACAGCGCTTTTTGATTATGGATCTTCTTCGTTTTTCCACGTGTGGTTCGGTTGACGAC
>JALRGF010000250.1 GCA_023253495.1 Verrucomicrobiales bacterium | reverse complement strand
TCGACCTTTTCTTGCTTTTTCTTTTCGAGATCTTCTTTTTTCATTATAGATTTAATCCTTCATTTTGTGTTTGGTTGGTTAAAAATTCCGCTTCTGCGTCTATTTCCGATTTATTTGGATCTCTGCGCATGATTTCATCGGTGGCATCGGTTATTTCTTTTTTGGTCAAGCCAAGAATTGAGCCGTTGAGTTTAATGTTTTCGCGGCCGGTCATTTCTGGGTGAAAACCGGCACCGAGTTCGATGAGGGCGGCGTAGAGCGTGGTGGTTTTGCCGGAGCCGGTCGGGCCGCAGACGATGAAGATGCCGTTGGGTTTGACGATGACCTCGGTGATGAAGTCGTAGATGAATTTCGGCATCCCCAGGTTGGAGAGGTCGAGGTTGGCTGACTGGCGGTCGAGCACCCGGAGCACGACGGATTCGCCGTGGATTGTCGGCAGGGTGGAAACACGCATGTCCACGCTGCGGCCGGCGATGGTTTTCATGATGCGGCCGTCTTGGGGGAGGCGGCGTTCGGCGATGTTGAGGTTCGCCATGACCTTGATCCGGGAGATGATGGTGCTGGCGAGGCGGGCCGGAGGCGGCGCGATTTCGAGCAGCGAGCCGTCGACGCGGTAGCGGATCTTGAATTCCAGCTCGAACGGTTCGAAGTGAATGTCGGAAGCGCGTTCCTTGATCGCCTGGAAGAGGACGAGGTCGACGTAGCGGACGATGGGGGCGGAATTGGCCTCGTTTTCGAGATCCTTCGGATTGTTCGGGTCGCCGCCGTCGATCTGGGAAAGGATGTCGCCGAGTTCCTCGGTGCCGGCGCCGTAGAGGTCGTTGATCAGTTCCTCGATGCGTTCGGGGCGGGCGATGACGAGGTTGAGGTCCTTGCCGGTGGCGAAGCGCAGGTCTTCGAGCGTCTGCGGGTTAAAAGGATCGATGAGGGCGACGTGCAGGCCGAGTTCGTCGAGGTGGACCGGCAGGGCGCCGTGGAGGCGGACGAGGTTGGCCGGAATCATCTCAAGCAGCGCCTTGGGCGGATCGAACTGCCGGAGGTCGTTGAAGGGGGCGGCGAGTTCCTCGGCGACGACCTGATAGAGGTCGTTCTCGTGCTGGATGAGGCCGAAATTTTTGAGGATGTGGACGGTGCTGTCGCCGGTGCTTCTGGCCTCATCGAGGATGCTGTCGGCCTGAGCCTGGTCGATCATGCCCCGGTGTTTGAGGAGATCACAGATGTGTTCAGCGGTCATGGAATATGGGGAAAATGGGGGTTGGGGAGGGGGCTCGGGCGGCGAAAGGGCCCCGCCGGAGCGGGGGCCGCTGTGCGGGCCCGGGGTGTGGACGAGGGTGGGGGCGGTGGTCAGTCGGAGTCCCCGACGGTGATTTCGATGACTTCGGCGGCGGTGGTCAGGCCGGCGAGCGCCTTGCGGATACCGTCTTCGCGGAGCGAGCGCATGCCGAGTTCGCGGGCTTTGCGTTTGAGCTGGATGGCGGAGATGTTGTCGTTGATGGCGGTGCGCACTTCGTCGTCAATGCGGAAGATTTCCGCGATGGCGAGACGTCCGCGGAAGCCGTTCTGGCGGCAGCTGGAGCAGCCGGTGGGCACCATGACGGTGGCCTCGCTCATCTGTTCCGGGGTGAGGCCGAGGGCGCGGATTTCCATTTCGTCCATTTCGCCCGGTTTTTTGCATTCCTTGCAGAGTTTGCGGACGAGGCGCTGGGCCATGATGGCCCGGACGGCCGACGCGGTGAGGAACGGTTTGATGCCGATGTCGGTGAGACGGGCGACGGCGCTGGGGGCGTCGTTGGTGTGGAGAGTGGAGAAGACGAGGTGGCCGGTGAGCGAGGCGTTGATGGCGATGGAGGCGGTCTCGAGGTCCCGGATCTCCCCGATCATGACGATGTTGGGCGCCTGGCGGAGCATCGAGCGGAGGGCGGCGGCGAAAGTCATGCCGATATCCTCCTTGACGTTGACCTGGTTGATGCCGGCGAGCTGGTATTCGACCGGGTCCTCGACGGTGATGATTTTGCGGTCCGGCTTGTTGATGGCGTTGAGGCAGGCGTAGAGCGTGGTGGTTTTGCCGGAGCCGGTCGGGCCGGTGACGAGGATGATGCCGTCGGGCAGGGAGATGAGTTCATCGAACGTCTGCTGGTCGTCACTGAGGAAGCCGAGGTCACCGAGGCCGAGGCTCAGGCCGGATTTGTCGAGAATCCGCATGACGATGGATTCGCCGTGGCTGGTGGGCACGGTGGAAACGCGCAGGTCGAGGTCCTTGCCGCCGAGGCGCGCCTGAATGCGGCCGTCCTGGGGGATCCGGCGTTCGTCGATGGACATTTTGCCGGTCATGATTTTGAGGCGGGCGACGACCGGTCCGTGGAGGTGTTTCGGGTGGTTGTCGATTTCCTGCATCACGCCGTCGATGCGGTAGCGGATGCGCAGGGCCTTTTCCATCGGCTCGATGTGGATGTCACTGGCGCGCGACTGGTGGGCCTCAACGAGGATCTTGGTGACCAGCTTGATGATCGGGGCGTCGGCATCAGCCTTGGCCTGGCCGGGGGTGGCCTCGTTGTCCTCGCCGGCCATGACGACCTCGAGGTCCATGTTGTCCGCCTCTTTTTTGATGCCGTAGAACTCGGTGAGGAACTGGTCGATCTGCGAGGTGGTGGCGCAGACGAATTGCAGCGAGGCCCCGTTGAGCAGGTGGGGCAGGCTGTCCATGGCGTCGAAGTTGAGCGGATCCGCCACGGCGACGACGATCTGGCCGTAGTCGAGGCCGACGGGGATGGCCTTGTATTTCGCGGCGATCTCGCCGGGCATGGCGTCGAGCAGTTCCGCGGTCGGGATGACTTCGGAGAGGTCGACAAATTCCATGCCGGCATTGACGGCCATGGTCTGGGCGAGGTCCTGTTCCTTGACCATGCCGTCGTCGAGCATGTATTCGAGGGCCGTTTGTTTTTTGCCTTTGGCGGCGCGGGCGGTGACGACGTCCGTATCGGAGATGAGCCCGGCCTCCAGGAGCAGCTTGATGAGATAATCTTCGTTGGAAAACACGGCGGCGATGAGTGGGGGTGGTGTGAAAATGAAGGACCGGCTTGTCGGGCAAAGCCCTAAGGCTCGGTGGGCATTTAGGAATGGCCGGACGCCTTGTCAACGCCGGGCGGCGGATGCGGTGGAAAAAAATCGCGGATGGGCCGGGGAGGGTTCAGGGGCGGATGGATTCGGGGGTGCCGAGCGCGCCACGCCAGGCGCGGTCGAGGAGCACGGTGGTATGGAGCAGGCGGGACGGGGGAAATTCCGGCGGCAGGTGGAGGCGCAGCTGGGTGAGGCATCCGATGTTACCGCTGGCGGCGAGGTCGGCGCCGGTGGCGGCGATGGCGGCGGCCTTGCGGCGGCCGAGTTCGGAGGCGGTGGCGGGCTGGTCGAGGTTGTACGTGCCGGCTGAGCCGCAGCAGAGGTCGGCGTCGGGCAGATCGACGATGGTGGTGCCGGGGATGAGCGAGAGCAGGCGGCGCGGGGCGGAGCGGACGCCCTGGCCGTGGGCGAGGTGGCAGGCGTCCTGGTAGGCGATGGTGAGCGGGCGGGGTGGGGGCGGGGGTGGTTCGAGCGGGCCGAGGGCGTCGAGGAATTCGGCGATGTCACGCACCTTGGCGGCGAAGGCGGTGGCGGGTTTTTCCCATGGGGTGCCGCGGAGGATGAGCGGGTATTCGCGCAGGCCCGAGCCGCAGCCGGCGGCGTTGCTGATGATGGCGTCGACCTCCTCAAACGGGATGGCGGCGAGGTTGAGCACGGCCTGTTCGCGGGCTTCGCCGGCGGCGCCGATGTGCCACCCGAGCGCGCCGCAGCACGCCTGGCGCGGGGGGATGATGACTTCGACCCCGTGCCGCAGGAGCAGGGAGAGGGTGGCGTCGTTGATCTCCGGTTCGAGCGCCTGCTGGACGCAGCCGAGGTGCAGGGCGACGCGGGCCCGGGGCGGACCGGACGGGCGGTAGCGTTCGTGGTAGGTGCGGGCGGGCGGGAGCGACTTCGGCATCAATTCCAGCATCGGCCGGAACGGGGCGGGCAGCAGCCGGGTGAAGGGGACGGCGAGACGGCCGAGGCGGGCCGCGAGGCGGAACCGCGAAGGATACGGCAGCGTGTGCAGCAGGGCAAAGCGCTTGAAGCGCTCGAGCCACGGGCGCGCGCGTTTCTCCTCGTCGAGCGCGCGGTAGGGGGAAATCAGATCGCGGTAGGCGACCCCGCTCGGGCAGGCGGTTTCACAGGCCAGGCAGCCGAGGCAGGCGTCGAGGTGCGGCCGGGCCGCCGCTTCCGGCAGCGTCCCTTCCAGCACCTGTTTCATGAGCAGGATGCGGCCGCGCGGCGAGTCCATTTCCTGGCCGAGCACGCGGTAGGTCGGGCAGGTTGGCAGGCAGAATCCGCAGTGCACGCAGGCGTGAACCGCCTCGGAAACGGGGTGGCCGAACGGGCCGAGAGGGGCGAGGGGGATGGCGTGCTTCATCGGGTTCCTGAGCGAAGCCCACGCGGCGCCCGGCTGCAAGTGCGGGACGTCAGCGGGAATGACGTCCGCTGGAATGACGTCCGCGGGAATGGGAGGGAGCCGTGATAAGAAGCATGGGACCGATGAGCGCGCGGCGGAAGGGTGCCGGAGGCGGTCGGTTTTCCGGCCCGGCTCCGCGTCCTGACAAGTCCCGTTTTATTTCAGCCCGAGCACATCCTGCATGTCGTAGATCCCCGGCGGCCGGTCCCGCAGCCACTTGGCGGCGCGCACGGCCCCTTGGGCGAAGGTCATGCGGCTGCTCGCCTTGTGGGTGAGTTCGACGCGTTCGCCGGTGGCGGCGAAGATCACGGTGTGGTCTCCGACCACGTCGCCGCCGCGGACCGCGTGCATGCCGACCTCGCGCTTGGTGCGGGCGCCGACGATGCCGTGGCGGCCGTGGCGGACGTCGTCCTCGTAGC
>JALRGF010000391.1 GCA_023253495.1 Verrucomicrobiales bacterium | reverse complement strand
GAACCGGTAATCAACGCCGACAAAGTGGAAACCACCCTGCGTGAAGCGCTGACGCGGGATTGTGTGATCACGACGGTCGATGCCAAACTGCTGCGGGCGCTGGCCGAACGCGGGCCGGCCCCGGAGCTGGCCGCGTTGCTCGAGCCCGACCGCAAAAAGGACCTGGCGGATTTCCTCTGGGGCCGCGAGGTCATTGATCTTCTGCTGGCGTACCCGCAGGTTGCCTTTTCGCCGGCGGAGCTGGTCTCGCTGCTCAAAAAACTGCAGATCCGCCTGTATTCGATTTCCTCCAGCCTGCGGGCGTGTCCGCGGCAGGTGCATCTGACGGTGGCCACGGTGGAATACCGGAGCCATGGCCGGGCGCGCAAAGGGGTGGCCTCGACCTGGCTGGCCCAGCGCCTGGACGGCACCATGCCGATCCCGTGTTTCATCAATCCCGGCAAGGGATTCCGGTTGCCGGCACCGGAGGAGGAGACACCGATCCTGATGATCGGGCCCGGCACCGGCATCGCTCCGTTCCGCTCCTTTGTGCAGGAGCGCCGGGTGACCGGGGCGCGTGGGCGCGCCTGGCTCTTTTTTGGCGAGCAACGGCGGGCCAGTGATTATTTTTACGAAGACGAATGGCAGGCGGCCTTGGCCGATGGCGCGCTCACGCGACTGACCACCGCCTTTTCGCGTGACCAGGCCGAGAAGTTCTACGTCCAGCACGCCATGAAAAAAGAGGCGGCGGACATCTGGGCGTGGCTGGAGGCCGGGGCGATTGTTTACGTCTGTGGTGATGCCTCGCGGATGGCGGCGGACGTCGATCGGGCGTTGCACGAAATCATTGCCAGCGAGGGCGGGCGGACCGCCGAGGAGGCTGCCGCATACGTCGAGGCCCTCCGGCAGCAGAAGCGGTACCGCCGCGACGTGTACTGAGACCGGCGGCGATCGGAGTCGGTGGTTGGTGGAGCGCGCGGCGTGCGCTCCGGAGGGGTGGAGGGTCACCGGTCCCGGGGCGCCGGGCGCGGGTGGTGGCGGCTACGGCTTCAGAGTGGCCTTGAGACGGTAGAACGCCTGGGGTGAGGCGCCGGGAACGGGCGTGTGGGTGCGCGTCTGGCGCCCGTAGGCCAGGGAGTTGGCCACGGTGTCGAGCGGCACCCACGAGAGCAGATCGGTCGATCCGAGCAGCACGAAGTCGACGTCCGGCACCGCCGGATCGACTTGATAGGAAACGGCCGAGACCCCGCCGTCGGCGAGGGCGAGCGGGTGGGCGGTCGACGGCGCGAGCGGGTCGGTGCCGAGCGCGTATTCGAGGAGGGATTCGAGGCCGTCGCCATCCGGGTCGCCGGCCGGGTCGGTCAGTCCGTGACTTGCGGCCCAGCTGGTGAAGCGTGAGCCTGGGGCGATGGCACCGGGCGACGGGGCGGCGGCGGTCCAGTTGGCGAAGTCGTTGCCGTATTCCTTTTCCGAGATGCGGGTGAGCGAGGCCCCGCCGCCGTCCGGGCTGGCCGGCCAGGGGGTGGTGTCAGTGTAGTTGACGCGATCGACGCGGACGAACTGGACGATATTTTGCGCATCCGCGGGGCCGGGACGTGCGAGCTGGACGGATTCCCCGATGTTGCTGAGGCTGCCGGTGCTCCATTCGAAGACGGGGGTGCCGGCCGGCACGGAGGCTCCGAAGACGGCGGAGAAAGCGGCCAGCCGGCGGGTGAGGATGACCCGTTGACCGGGAGCCATGACCAGTGGGGTGGCGGCGGGGAATTCGAAATCGATACCGTCGCTGAGCTGCCAGGCGCGGCCCTTGGCGGGGTCGTACAGGGTGACCGGGGCGTTGCTGATATTGAGCAGCTCGAGGTATTCGGCATCGGCGTTGCCGGGCGGGTGGTACATGATTTCCGAGATGACGATCGGGCCGACGCGCGGGCCGCTGTTGCCGGTGCCGGGGGTGGGTATGCGCTGGGCGACAAAATTGTAGGTCCCCGTGCTCGGCTTGAAATACCGGCCGATCGCTTCGCCTTCCAGACTCGGTCCGAATTCCTCTCGGGACTGGTAGTCGGTGAGTTCGTCGTCCACGGCCGAGGTGAGGTAGACGGTTTCCCCGGTATCGCTGAGGGCGAAGGCGGTCACCTTGTTTACGTCGACGCTGGCGGCCCCGAAATGGGTGGCCTCGTGGAACGTGAGATAGCCGCCGGCCGGAATCACGGTGCCCGGCGGGATGCGGTATTTGGCCGGATCGATGGCGCTGTCGCTGAGGAACCACCCGCCGATGTTCATGGGGTTGCCGGTCCGGTTGTGCAGTTCGATCCAGTCGCTGGACGCTCCGGAATTGGCGAGCACCTCGTTGATGACGACGGTTTCCCCGATGGTGAACGGGTAGTGCGACGGGCTGTAGACGTAGGGCGCGCCGATGTCGACGACCGACTGGTCGGGGTCCGGGGGGTGGGCCGGGTCGCCGGCGTTGATGGCGGGCGAGGACGGCTGGAGTTCGAAGTTGAGCACGACCGGGTCGACGAACATCGGGTCGGCGACGAGGTTTCCGGTGCCCGGCAGCGGCAGGGTGTCGGAAAGCGAGTAGCTGATGGTGGCGCTGGACAGGCTGTCGACGGTGACCGGCGGTGTCGAGGCGCGGGAGAAGAGGGAATTGGTGATGATGGCGCCGCCGCCGCCGCTGCCGAAATTTTTCTCATAGATGGCGACTCCCGTGCCGCAGGACGAGAACGTGTTCCGGTTGATGAGGGCGAGTGAGCCGGTGTCCTTGATGCCGACCCCGAGGACGCAGCCGACGATGAGGTTCTCGCTGATGGTCACTTGGGAGGCCTGACCGACCGAAATGCCCTTGTCCGAATTGAAGTAGATGAGGTTGCGGCGGACGATGACGTCGGAGCAGGCCTCGCCGATGTCGAGGCCGTCGCTGTTGCTTCCCTGGTAGCGGTAGATCAGGCAGTCTTCAATCAACCCGCCGTTTACGCCGTCAAAGTCGATGGCATCGGTGTCGGGAGCGTTATTGCCGGGAAACGTGCATCGCTGGACGATGGCCTGACAGCGTTTGGCGTGCAGGCCGTCGCCGGTGATCGGGATGTTGAAAATGCTGTCGCGCACGATGCACGAGCCGCCGTAGAGGTAGATGGTTCCCTCGGACTCGGCGATGTCGAGGAAGTCGGCGGTGACGGTGGCGAAGCGGCCGGTGATGGCGGAGGAATAGATCGTCGGATCGAACCCCTTGGTGGCGCCGCGGATGACGAGGTGGGCGAGGGAGATCGGGCCGCTGGGGTTTTCCAGGCTGAGGCCGCCCCAGCGTTCGCCGGGACGTCCGATGATGGCGACCTTGCGGTCGGCGGTGCCGGCGACCGTAAGCGTCCCCTGGACGCGGAGGTGGCGCCGGGCGGGCATGAGCAGGGTGACGCCGGACTCGATGGTCAGGCTGGTGCCGGCCGGGACGATCAGGTCGTCGGAGAGCGTGTATGGTGACCGGTCGGCGGTGAGCACGGTGTCACCGGCGAGGGTGCCGCCGATGACGGTTTCGCCCGACGGGATGAAGTGGGCGGTGAGGGTGGTGGCGGTGGCCAGGCTGACGGTGAGATCGGGGCCGCCGGTGGAGCCGGTCCAGTGACTGAAGGCGTACCCGGGTGCGGGCACGGCGCGAAGCGAGAACGGGGCGTTGGAGAACATCTTGAAGGTGGACGCCTCGACCGGCACCCCCTGCACGAGGACCCGGCCGCGCGCCGCGTCGTCGATGCCCAGGGTGAAATCGACAGCGGCGTCCAGACCCAGCTGGTTGCGGAGTTCGCTGACGAAATTCCCGGCCCGCAGGTCGGCATAGTCCTTGATCTGCTGGATATGGTTGGCGCGGCGGGTCACGGTGGTGCCGTCCGGCGCCCAGCGGGCGACGTGGCGGGGAACGGCGGCGGCCACCTCCTCGTCCATGCGGGCGACGACGGCCTGGACGCGGGACGGCTTGAAGGTTGAGGCCATGTGGGCGGCGTACCGCTGGCCCAGCCGCTGGAGAAAACCGGTATTCCGCTTGAGGCGGCGGAGGACGTCCTCGCTGGAGAGCATTTCGCCGAGGATGCCGGTGGGTTTGGCGACGAAGAACGTGCGGTCCATGTCGGTGATGAACCACCGCCATTTGGCGCCGGGTTTTTTCTCGCGCCAGAACTCGCGGTTGTGGTTCCAGCTGGTGTTGTTGCCGTAGGACTCGGCGACGACAAAATCGATGAAGCTGTCGATGTCGATTTTTGATTCCACGTAGGCCCAGTTGGCGGCGGTGGTGAGGTCGGCGGTGCGCAGGAAGTTGATGAGGTCCACCCAGTCGGTGGTGGTGCCTTTTTCGGCGCCCAGGGTGGTGGCCGAGCTGGTGACGTGGCCGTAGAGCAGGTGGTCGATTTTGTCCGGCGGCACATGGTATTGCTGGGCGAACCAGGTTTCGTCCCAGCGCTGGCGGATGTCGTGGATGCCGAAATAAGCGCCGTTGATGAAGACGATGCCGGGGCGGTAGTCGGCGACATCGACATTGAGAAAGCCGCGGGCGAGTTTGGGAAAGAGGGCGTCGCGGAGCATGTCCTTGTCCCAGTTGTCCCCGCCGTCGCGCAGGGTGAGGCCGGTGTGGATGGGGATGCCGGTATCGGGGAAGAGGTTGTAGGAGATGTCGTCGCTGCCGTATTTGCCGCGGACGGCGAGGTTGAGGGCTTTCTGCGGGTGGACCCAGTTGTTTTCGCCGCCGATGCGGATGCCGCAGCCGGCGCTGAAGCCGAGGGTGCCGCCGGGGGCGAAGAATTCGACGTTACCCGGTGCGTCCTTGCCCTTGTAGACGTCGTTTTCGCCGTAGGACCCGGAGACCGGTTCGTGGTCGTTATCGTAGATGCCGATGGTGTCGCCGAAGAGGGTTTCGGGGTCGCCGACGACCGAGAGGTAGGGCAGGGACCCCTGGGCTTCGCCGATAAAGAAGGTGCGGGTGACGAGAGGACCGGGGACGCGGCCGGCTTCGAAGCAGCGGGCGCGCAGCACGGTGGTTTTGGTGAGGTTGAGCGGGGCGGTGTAGAGTGGCGAGCGGCTGGTCGGGTGGCTGCCATCAAGGGTGTAGCGGATGTCACCGGCCGGGCTGGTCAGGCTGACGGTCTGGGCCTCGGCGTAGACGCCGGCCGGGAGGGAAACGGCGACCTCTTGGCCGGGCAGGCGGATGTCGGCGACAGGGGCGGCGGTATTGGCGGCGCCCGGGGTGGCCTCGGCGAAGTGTTTCCATGTGTCCGGGGCGGCGGGGTCGCGTGCGAGCGGAATGTCACTGACCTGGGTGCCGTAGGTCACGGTGTCGACGACGGAAAACCCGGTGTGCGAGGTGGCGGCAAGTCCGAGGTCGAAGCTCAGGTCACTGCTGTTGGGGGACACCTGGTGGACTTCGACGGCGAGCACGTTGGTGCCCGGGACGAGCGCGGAGGGGGGTATGGAATACGGGTAGAAGGTATTTTCGGCGGCGCCGCCGACGGCGGTGGTGGCGAGGGTGCGGTAGTTCACTTCACCGGCGGGCATGTTCCGGCGGACGATTTCCGTTCCGTTGAGGTAAACGATGCACCCGTCGTCGACCAGCAACTGCAGGGTGAGTCCGAGGAAGGCGGACGGGTCGGGCACCGTGAAGCTGTGACGGAAGTAGGTGGTGACGAATTTGTCGCCCGAGTCGGAGCCAAACGAAACGGTAGTGGCCGGCTCGTCGGTGTACCCGAGTTCGGACGGGCCGGACGCCCATGCCGAGTCGTCGAAGACGCGGGCCCGCCACTGGGTGCTCTGGTCGCTGCCGTCGTCGAGGTATTTCCAGATGGCGGCGGTGGCGGGCGGGGCGGGTTCGGGAGCCGACGCCTGGACGAGGGTGGTGGTGGTGAGGTTGTCGGTGCGGGTGAGCACGATGGTTTCGCCATCGGCGGAGAGGCTGAAATTGGTGTGGTATTTTTCGGTGGTGAAGTTCCGCCACGGCCAGTAGCCGCGCGGGTGTGATTCCCCCGGGGCGGCGTCATGGCCGTCGGCCATGATCAGCAGGTATCCTTCTGCGGGGATGGTGGCGCCGGGTGGCACCGGCCATTTGAATGGATCGGAGGGGTCGTCGCTGAGGTAGTACCCGGCGAGGCTGGCCGGCTCGGTGCCGGTATTTCGCAGTTCGATCCAGTCCGGATAGTCTTCGAAGTCGGTGATGTCCGGGAAAGCCCGGGTGTTGGAGGCCATCAGCTCGTTGAGCTGCACCTGGCCGCGGGCGGTGCTGAGGCCGAGCAGAAGACAGACAAAAGCGGGGATTTTCACAATATCACGGCGGGGTGGCCTCCGTTCTTTGATCCTGGCTGCGGTGGACATCGCCGGAGGAGAATCGGAAACGGGCTCGAACGCTTGATTATAGGGAAAAGTGGCGAAAAAGTAACAGGAATCGTGGGGAGGTGTGGTGGTTTTCGGAGACTTTTCAATCTATCGATACCGGGACAGGCACGCTGTGTGGTGGGGCGTCGATAGATGGACAGGTACACTGTGGTGACGGAGGGATGCCGGAGACACGGCCACGCCATGGCTGACGGCCCGCGTACGGCATACCTCCTGCTGGCGCCGGTACACCAACGGACAGGCCACCAACAGGCAGGTCAGGCGACGCGTTCGCGCAAGGCGAGCAGGTCTTTCATGACCGAGGAGAGGGTGCCGGACCATTGCGGGGAGCCGAAGGCGTCGTGCAGGGTGCGGTAAAGCGAGTACAATTCCGAGTAGACGGCGTGGGCCGCGGGGTCCGGCTGGTAGACGGTGTCGCGGGTCCGGCAGACTGCCTTCTGGGCTTCCGGCAGCGAGGCGAAGGCACCGGCGGCGACCGCGCCGAAGAGGGCGGCGCCGAGGGCGCAGGTCTGGTCGCTGTGGGCGACCTTCATCGGGCGGCCGAGCACGTCGGCGTAGATCTGCATGAGCGAGGCATTTTTGACCGCCAGACCGCCGGTGTTGATGACTTCCCGGACGGTGACGCCGTATTCTTCGAGCCGTTGGATGATGGTGAGGGCGCCGAAAGCGGTGGCCTCGATCAGGGCGCGGTAGATTTCCCCGGCGGTGGTGTGGAGCGTCTGACCGAGCAGCAGGCCGGTCAGGCGGACATCGACGAGCACAGTGCGGTTGCCGTTGTTCCAGTCGAGGGCGAGCAGGCCGCTCTGGCCCGGTTTGAGGCGGGCCATTTCGGCCTCGAGGCCGGCGAATTTTTCGGCGAGCGAGTGGCCGTAGGATTCCGGGACGAGGTGGGTGACGAACCAGAGGAAGATGTCACCGACGGCTGACTGACCGGCTTCGAGGCCGTAAAATCCCGGGAGGATGGAGCCCTTGACGATACCGCAGAGGCCGGGGATGTCCGGGATCGGTCGGGAGGCGTCGGCGACCATGACATCGCAGGTGCTGGTGCCGAGGACCTTGACGAGGGTGCCTTCGGTGATACCGGCGGCGACGGCGCCCATGTGGACGTCGAAGGCGCCGGTGGCCACGGCGATACCTTCGCGCAGGCCGAGGCGGGCGGCCCATTCGGCGGTGAGGGTGCCGGCGGGCACGTCGGCGGTCTGGGCGTTGGCGTAGAGCCGTTCGCGGAGGGGTGCGAGGCCGGGGTGGAGGGAAGCGAGGAAAGCGGTGTCGGGCAGTCCGCCCCACTCGGTGTTGTAGAGTGCCTTATGTCCGGCGGCGCAGATGCTGCGGGCCATGGTTTCCGGGCGGGTGCGACCGGTGAGCACGCCGGGGATCCAGTCGCAATGTTCGACGAAGCTGTGGGCGGCGGCGAAGACATCGGGGGCGGTGCGGGCGAGGTGCAGGATTTTGCTCCAGAACCATTCGCTGGAATAGGTGCCGCCGCATTTGGCGAGAAAGTGCGGGCGCTCGGCGCGGGCGCGCGCGGTGATTTCGGCGGCCTCGGCGTGGGCGGTATGGTCTTTCCAGAGCCAGACCTGGGCGGCGGGGTGGCCGGCCCATTCCGGTTTGAGGGCGAGCGGGGTGCCTTCGGCGTCGACCGCCATCGGGGTGCTGCCGGTGGTGTCCACGCCGATACCGATGACCTGGGCAGGGTCGAACCCGGGGACCGAGTCGGCCGCCTGCCGGAGGGCGCCGTGGACGACGGCGACGAGGCCGTCGAGGTAGTCCTGGGGGTTCTGCCGGGCCAGATGCGGGTCCTTTTCATCGAGCAGGATGCCCATGGTGCCCGACGGGTAGTCGAAGACGGTGGATCCGACCTCGCGGCCGTCGGCGAGGTCGATGAGCAGGGAGCGGACGGAGTTGGTGCCGTAGTCGAGGCCGAGGGCGTAGCGTTTCATCGGGGTCAGATCATTGGGTCCAGTTCCTCGAGCGGCAGGCGTTCCTTGAAAAGGACGAGCAGGGCGAAGACGAGGCGGCCGTCGATGTGGGCGAGGGTGCCGCGGCGGTAATTTTCGAGGATCGCGGAAAATCCGTCGCCGGCGGGCGAGAGCCGGTCCCCGGCACGCTGGAAAGCCATGCGCCACGGGCCGAAGTTGCGGCTTTGGATATGGTCTTCGCAGATGATGTGGACGTCGGTGTGCCGCGGGTCACGCCGGATCCTCTGGTAGAGGGCTTCGACGGCGGCGCGGGGGCCTTCGAGCGCCTGCATGAACAGGCGTGATTCGTACAGGAGCAGTCCGGTGATGCCCTGTTGGGCGTTGTTGCGGCGCGAGGAGGCGAGCAGATCTGACAGCTCGTCATCCTGGAAATCATGGGTGGCCTGGCTGACGTAGACCAGACAGTACGGCGCCGGCGGGGTGTTCATGGCAGGGGCGACAGACGATGGCCGTCCGGGCCGGAAGCGTCAAGCGATTGGGAGGCGAGGCCATGGGGGCTCCGCCGCGGGCGGCGCGGAAACGTACTTGGGGCTTCGGTGGCGGGGTGGACGACAGGTCGGCAGCCTTGGGAGGGCGGAGCCCTGGTCCGGGCGGAGAGGGGGGAGCGGCCGGGGGCGATGGTGGAGCCGGCAGTGTCAGCCTTGGTTTCGGGTGACCGGTTCCACGGTGGCGCCGGCGTGGGAGCGGAGGGCGGCCTCGAAGACCTGATGACTGGCGAGGGCTTCGTCGGGGGTGACGCAGCCGAAGCGGCCGTCGAGGCGCCCGGCGCGTTCGAGCAGGAAGGCGGCCCACATTTGCTGCATGAGGTCGGGGAAGCCCGGTTCGAAGATGCCGCCGGTGATGGTTTTGTAGGGCATGCCGAAGCCGAGGTCGGTCCGTTGCCACCATTGTTCCTTGTCGCGACGGAAGACCCAGAGGGCCTTGGGATCCGCGGTATTGAAGCGCACGCCGGCGTCGGTGCCGAGCACCTCGAAGAACCAGGAATTGGTCGCTCCCGGAGCCAGGCGTTTCATTTCCAGAGTCATCGGGACGCGCTGATCGCGGGCCTCCGTCCAGGTGTGAAGCACGGCATTGTCCCAGGTGTCGCAGGCGGTGGTGGAGCCATCCGGATTCGGGCGTTCGGGCACGCCCTTCTGGAGTTGGGCGTAGACGCTTTGCGGTTTCCATCCGAGACGCAGCGGCAGGTGGAGCACGTGCATGCCGAGGTCGCCCATCACGCCGATGTCGCCGCAGGTGCGGCTCAGCCGTTTCCAGTTGGCGGGTTTGGAGGGATCGAGGTCGCTGCTGTGATGAAACCCGGAGCGCACTTCGAGCAGGCGGCCGAGCGCGCCGTCGCGGGCCATGGTCAGGGCGCGCTGGGCGCCGGGCAGGAACGGGAATTCCGAACTGCAGCGGCAGAAGCGCCCGGTTTCGCGGATGGTATCGACGATCTGGCGGGCGGCGGCGAGGTCGATGCCGAACGGTTTTTCCGCAAAGAGGTCTTTGCCGGCGCGGAGGACCTCAGTGTACACGGCGGCGTGCAGGTGGTGGGGGAGGGCGACGTAGACTACATCGACGTTCGGGGAGGCCAGCAATTCGCGGTAGTCGCGGGTTTTGAGCTGGACGCTGGGGATGCGGTCGAACCAGCTGAGGACCGGTTCGCTGAGGTCGGCGACGGCGGTGAGCACCGGGGTGATACCGGTTTCCTCAAGGGCGCACCAGCGGGCGAAGGCGCTGGCCATTTCGCGGCCCATGAGGCCGCCTCCGATGATGCCGATGCTGACGCGATCAGTGGACATGAAGAGAACGAGTGGGTGAAGGAATGGATAGATGCGGGACGGATGTACTTTGGGCGGAGCGGTGGCGGTACGCCACCGGCAAGTCACGGCGTGGAACGATGGCCACGGGGGAGGAGAGGGCGCTGTTGCCGCGGTCCGCGTTCTGTGGCGGCCGGCTTACGGCTGGCGTTCGCCGAAGAGTTTTTTGAAGAAGCCGCGGACGCCTTTCTGGGCGGGAGCGGGAGCGGGGGTCGGGGCCGCGGTGGCGGCTGGAGCGGAGTCGGGTTTGGATGAGGCGGTGGTGGAACGAGGTTTGCGGGAAGCGCGGGGGGTGCGCGGGGCCGCTTCTCTGTCGTCGTCATCTGCGCTCTCGCCGCCCTGGACGCGTGATTTTTTGGTGCCGCCGTCGTTCTTGGCCAGCAGGCTCTGGGGCGAGCGCCGGTAAAACGGCTCGTCACGGGCTTTTTTGAGACGGTAGATGCGGTCGAAGACGGTTTTGACCATGGGGGCGACCTTTTTGCCGCCGGAGATGCTGCTTTCGCCGATATCGCCTTCGTAGATGGCGGCGAAAGCGTATTGCGGGTTGTTGGCGGGCAGGAAGCCGGCGAACCAGGCCATGTTGCGGTCCGGTCCCCATTGGGCGGTGCCGGTTTTGCCGGCCACGGTGACGTATCGGCAGGCGGCGGAACGGCCGGTGCCGCCGCCGTCGTTGACGACCGCGCGCATGCCGCGGTGGACCGCATTAATATGGCGCCTGCTCATGTTCAGCTCATTGCTGATCACGGGAGGAAACGCTTCGATCACTTTGTTATCGAGGTCCTGGAGCTGTGACACCAGGCGCGACTGCGGGGTGAATTCGCCATTGGCGATGGCGGCCATCGAGCGGGCGACCTGGAGCGGGGTGGCGGAGAGGGCGCCTTGGCCGATCGACAGGTTGGCGAGGTCACCCTGGGCGATTTTGCGGCCGTAGTTGGCGAGCATCCAGTCGTCGGTGGCGACGCGGCCGGGTTCCTCTCCCTTGATGGGCAGGCCGCTGCGTTCGCCGAAGCCGAGGCGTGAGGCCATGCTGGTGAGGTTGGCGGATCCGGTGGCCATGCCGGCGCGGGCGAACCAGGTGTTGCAGGATATTTTGAGGGCGTGGGTCAGGCTGATCGGGCCGTAGTTCCCCTTGTAGGCGTTGCGCAGGAAGTGGCGGCCGAGGCGGATGTGGTAGCTGCAGTTGAAGGCGCTGTTTTCGTTGAATTTGCCGGAGTCGAGCCCGGCGAGGGCGGTGACCACCTTGAAGGTGGAGGCCGGCGGGTAGATCCCCTGGAAGGCGCGGCCGAGCAGCGGTTTGTTTTTGTCACGGAGCAGGCTGTTCCAGGTGTCCTGACTGATAGACGGCACGAAGCTGTTGGGGTTGAACATCGGCCAGGAAGCCATGGCGACGATGTCGCCGGTGGCCACGTCCATGATGACGAAGGCGCCGCGCTTGACGCGGGAGCGGAGTACGTCCTCGCAGATCTGCTGGAAATCGAGGTCGATGGTGGTGACGACGGTCAGGCCGGGCACCGGTTGCTGGGTCATTTCTTCGCTGATTTTGTGCCCTTCGCCGTCGAAGAGCATGTTCAACTGGCCCGGGATGCCCTTGAGTTTTTCCTCGAAGGCGGCCTCCAGGCCATCGCGCCCGGTCATTTCCGGGTAAAACGGGTCCTGAGGGTCGAGCGGGCCGTTGGACATCGGGCGGACCTTGCCGACGGATCCGAGGATGTGGCAGGCGGTGCGGCCCTGCGGGTAGGTACGGAGGTATCCCGGGTGAAGGATGGTGCCGGCCAGCAGGCGTTTTTTTTGTTCCTCCGAGGGCGGGGATTTGAGCACGCGTTCGTTGAGGAGCGGGAGCCAGCGGCGGTTTTCGTAATGCTTGAGGATGTCCTCGTCCTTGATGTCCCATGGTTCGCCGAGCACCTTGACGGCGACGGCGATGCGTTGCCGGGCGTAAGCGAGGGCGTCTTCCGGCTTGAGTGGCGGACCTTCGGGAAACTGGATGCCCGGGTAATGGACAAGGATATTCTGGGCCAGCGGCTGGCCGTTGCGGTCGACGATCAGGCCGCGTGGCGGAGGCAGGGTGACGTACAGGGTGCGGGCGTCAGCCTGAGTGCGCATGGACGCCTGGAGCTGGGCTTCCGCGGGTGGTTCTGGCGACTGGGTGAGCGTGGGGTTCTCGGGGACGGGTTTTCCTTCGGGGATCGACTCCTTGCGCGGCACGATAGAGGCGGATGTTTTGGGCACCGGCTTGCCTTCGGGGATGACCTCCGCCATTTCGGCGGGCAGGGCGCGGGGCGCGGGGGAGGGGGATGGCGGTGACTGGCCGGCGGCGGGACCGGCGATCGGTCCGATCCAGGCGGCCAGCAGGGCGAGCCGCAGGTGGGCCCGCGGACGGGTGATGGGACGGAGGCGTGACATGCGCGAATCCAAGAATACCGCGGAGAGCCGACCGCGAAAGCGGAAACCTGATGCCGTGCCGTGGCCGGATGGCTTGGGGCGCGTCGAAGCGGGTGGGGGATGCGGTGCGCCGGCCGGCTGGCCTGGCGTGGGCTGGCTCTGGCATCCCTGCGGGATGCGTGGCCGGGGGGACTCGATCCGGACGTCTGCGCTCTGCTCCGACCTCCGGCTCTGGTCTGGCATCCCTGCGGGATGAGGGAGGGGGCGTGCCAAACACCCGTTGGTGGGGGTGCCAGACGTTGGTGGGGGTGCCATGGGGGGTGCCCCAGACACCCACTGGTTGGCGGGGGGAAGGGGGAAAGGTGGGTGTCTTTGATGGTTCGGTATTGATGGTTTCCTTCCGTCTTTTTGATTCTTCACGGCTTGCCCTCAGCGGGAAGGCCGGTGTGTTGACCGCGGAGGTGCATTTTTCATTTTTTTCCGGCCGGCTGTGCGCCAGCATGGGAGCCGACATGAAAGCCACCAACCGCCGCCGATTCCTCAGGACCACCAGTCTGGCCGCCGCTGCTGCGCCGGCAGGCCGCCCGCTTGCCGCCGCGGCGCAGACGGCGGCCGCGCCGGCTGCGCCGGCCCGGCTCAAACTTGGCTTCGACAACTTTTCGTTGCGGGCGCTGGGCTGGAAGGCGCCGCGGCTCATTGAGTATGCGGCCGAGCAGAAGGCCGATGCGCTGCTGCTCTCGGACCTGGATGTGTATGAGAACCATACGCCCGAGTATCTTGCCGGGATTGGCAAACGGGCGCGGGACGCGGGGGTGGAGCTGCACGTCGGCACACTGGCGATCTGTCCGACCTCGACGCGTTTTGATGCCAAGTGGGGGAGTGCCGAGGAGTTGCTGGCGTTGCTGATCCGGGTGGCGCAGGCGACTGGCAGCACGGTGGCGCGGTGTGTGCTCGGGTTTGGCGAGGACCGGTCGACGCCTGGCGGGATCCGGGCGCGCATTGACGACACGGTGGCGGTGTTGAAAAAGGTGCGGTCCCGCGCGCTGGATGCGGGCGTGACTCTGGCGGTGGAGAACCATGCCGGCGACATGACGGCGCGGGAGCTGGTGACGCTGATTGAGGCGGCCGGCAGTGATTTTGTCGGGGCAACCATTGACAGCGGCAATGCGACGTGGGCGCTGGAGGACCCGCTGAAGAACCTGGAGATCCTGGCTCCGTACATCCGGAGCAGCGGCATCCGCGACAGCATGGTCTGGGAGGATGGGGAGGGAGCCAAGGTCCAGTGGACGGCGATGGGCGAGGGGCTGGTCGACTGGAAGGCGTATTTCGCCACCTGGCAGCAGGTCGCGGCCGAGCGCCCGGTCATCCTGGAAATTATTTCCGGGTTTGCCCGGCCGTTTGACTACCTGAAACCCGGCTTCTGGGCTCCCTACGAGGGGGTGCCGGCGTCCGATTTCGCGCGTTTTGTCGCCTTGGCGAAAAAAGGCCGGGAGATTCCGCCGTTCCGGGCGAGTGCGGAAGTGACCGATGCCCGCTACCAGCAGGACGAGCTGGAACGCAGCCTGCGCCATTGCCGTGAGGTGCTGGGGCTGGGGAGAAAATAGGGGGCGGCGGCCTCGCGATGGGGGGGCGGTGCCGGTGAGGTGACGGCCGGGCTGGTCCTCCGGGTGCCGATCCGGGCGGGCCGGTCGGCCCCGGTGGTGAGCGGCCGCTGCCGGCCGTTCCGGGCGGGGTCACGCCTGCTCAGGCGGCGACGGTGCGGCGGATGAGGGCCTGGGCGACGGGGATTTCGTGAATGCTGTCCTCGGTGAGAGAGACACGGATGGTGTCGCCGATGCCGTCGCTGAGGAGGGACCCGATGCCGATGGCGGATTTGATGCGGCCG
>JALRGF010000371.1 GCA_023253495.1 Verrucomicrobiales bacterium | reverse complement strand
GCGGCGGCGACGGTATTGCGGACCTGATCGGCGTCGGTGACGTCGAGGGCGAGGACTTCGCAGGAAGCGGGATGGGCGGCGGCGAGGTCGGTGAGGTGGGACGGGTGACGGGCGGTGGCGACCAGGCGGTGGCCGGCGGCGAGCACCGCTTCGGCGAGGGCGCGGCCGAAGCCGCTGGAGGCCCCGGTGAGAAACCAGACGAGGGCGGGCGGCGGGGTGGCGGGTGTGGACATCGGTCCACTGGCTACGCGCGTTTCAGGCGGCCAGACGCGGCGGATCGATCGCTCCGGCGTCCGCGCCGGCGTCCGCGCCGCTGCGCCGGTATTCCCAGACCTCGAAATCGGGGTAGGTGGCCAGGCATTCGGCGACCGGAAACTCGTCTTCGAAGGCCGGCATGACGGTGTCACCGGCATGCGCTTCCCGCAGCCGGGAAACGATGACCGAAGTGCAGAGCGGCAGGAGCAGGCGGTAGATTTCGGCGCCGCCGATGACAAAAACGCGGCCGGTGAGCCCGAGGTCGGCGAGGGCCGCCGGGGAGGTCACGACCTCGACACCGCGAGCGGACCAGACCGGGGTACCATCGGCGGGCGGGCGGCTGAGCACGATGTTGCGGCGACCGGGGAGCGGCCGCCCGATGCCGGCAAACGTTTTGCGGCCCATGACTACGGGGTGTCCGAGGGTCAGCGATTTGAAGAATTTCAGGTCGTCCGGCAGGTGCCACGGCAGGGTGCCGTGGCGACCGATGACGCGGTTGGCCGCCATGGCGACGACAGCGTGGAGGGTGCAGGGGGTTTGAGGCACGGACGGAGTGTGGTTCAGGGCTTGATGGCACCAAAAGCGTTTTCTCCCCCAGGTCCCCCAGGTCCCCCAGGTCCCCCAGGTCCCCCAGGTCCCTCAGGTCCCTCAGGTCCCTCAGGTCCCTCAGGTCCCTCAGGTCCCTGTCCCTGTCCCTCACACCGCGATGGGCGCCTTGATGGCCGGATGCGGATCGTAATCATCGATGCGGATATCCTCGAAGCGGAAGGCGAAGAGGTCGCTCACGGCCGGGTTGAGGTGGAGGGTGGGCAGCGGGCGCGGGGGGCGTTCGAGTTGAAGTCGGGCCTGGTCGAGGTGGTTGAGATAGAGGTGGAGGTCGCCGAAGGTGTGGATGAATTCACCGGGCCGGTGGCCGGTGACCTGGGCGATCATGTGGGTGAGCAGGGCGTAACTGGCGATGTTGAAAGGCACGCCGAGGAAGAGGTCGGCGCTGCGCTGGTAGAGCTGGCAGCTGAGGCGGCCGTCGGCGCTGACGTGGAACTGGAAGAGGCAGTGGCACGGGGGCAGGGCCATGCGGTCGACATCGGCCGGGTTCCAGGCGCTGAGCAGGTGGCGGCGGCTGAACGGGGATGTTTTGATCCGGGCGACGAGGTCGGCGAGCTGGTCGATGCGCCGTCCGTCGGGCGCGGCCCATGAGCGCCACTGCTGACCGTAGACCGGTCCGAGGTTGCCATTTTCATCGGCCCACTCATCCCAGATCGAAACGCCGTTGTCTTGCAGATATCGAACATTTGTGTCCCCCGAGAGGAACCAGAGCAATTCATGGATGATCGAACGCAGATGCAGCTTTTTGGTGGTGACAAGAGGGAAGCCGTCC
>JALRGF010000281.1 GCA_023253495.1 Verrucomicrobiales bacterium | reverse complement strand
CCATCGGCAGCCTGCGTTTCCCGTCCGGCCAGGGGCTCCTCGATTGGCTCAAGGCTGCCAACCAACCGTTTGATCTTTCCAAGGTCTCCCAGTAGCCGCCATGCCCCGCCCCCGCGCCACTGCCGCCCGCAAGACCCTCGGCCTGGGCTTTGTCCCCGCCGAAGCACGCCACGGATTTCTCGTCGACGTGCCCAAGGGAACCAGCCGGGACGACCACATTTGCCTCACCGAACACCGCGGGGACGACCTGAATACCCTCGGGAAACAGGCCGCCACCCGCCCGGCCCCCACCGACCGGCACCTGCGCGTCGTCATCGACCGCGGCCGCTGGAACCTGCTCGCCCCCGCCTTCTGGGAAGAAGCCAACCGGCGGCTCCGCGCCAACGGCCTGCCCGTCCACAAACTCCCGAAAAACCCGGCCCTGCCCATCCCCATCCACCCCTCGCTGGGCAAGGAACTGTGCATCCTTTGCTGGGCGGTTGAGGAGGCGTCGCCCGACGACATCCCGAATGCCCTGCGCAACTGGGAAGCCCTCGCCCCGGAGGAACGGTGGTGGCTCTACACCATGACCGTGGCCACCACCGGCCAGGCCATGCAGCGCGGCATCGGCTGGCGCAAAGCCCTCCGTGCCGCCCTCGCCGACAACCCGTTCATCAAAGGCGAAGGCCTTTCCCCCAAGGCTCGTCGCGAACTCCTCGGCCACTCCCAGCTGACCCTCGGCTTGTAAAACGCACCCCCCACCCATCATTCGCTCACAAGAATTTGCTCAAATTAGTACTTTAAGTATAATACGTTTTACTTCTTCCTCGCTTTTAAGCATGGAAATCCCCAAAACAGAGCTTTTTTCCGTCCTCCAGGAGTTCAATCCGTGGTGGACTGGGCAGCCTTTGGCGGATCTGCCGGATTGGGAACGGGCTGCGGGGAGACAAATTGCCCAGTGGCTGGAGGACCGGGATACCAGACGAGCGCTGCTCTTGACGGGCCCTCGGCAGGTGGGCAAAACCACGCTCTACCGCCAGGCAGTTCGACGGCTGCTCGCCTCCGGGCACGCGGCCCGCCACATCCTGTACGCCACCTTCGACCACCCGCTGCTCAAGCTGGCGGGCTTGGAACGGACCTTGGAGGCCTGGGATGAACTGTATCCCGCTGAGCCGGGGGCGCCGCGGTTCCTCTTTCTTGATGAGATCCAGGTGGTGCCTGACTGGCAGGTTTGGCTCAAACATCAGGTGGATTTTCAACGCGGGCGGCGCATTGCCGTGACCGGCTCTGCCAGCCCGCTGCGCGTGGCCGCCACCGAATCCGGCGTCGGCCGCTGGGAATCAATCCGGCTGCCCACCCTGTCATTCGGTGAATACCTGCGGTTGAGGAGGATCGAGATTCCCGATCTCCCGGGCGTGACTTCCCTGCGCAGTCTCTTCGCCTGGCAGCCGGCGGATTTCTCCCGGGTCGCCGCCACCGCCCGACCGCTCACCCCGCACTTCCATGAATACCTGCTGCGCG
>JALRGF010000229.1 GCA_023253495.1 Verrucomicrobiales bacterium | reverse complement strand
AGTGGGAGCGCGGCTTGAACCCGAGCAACTGCTCCAGAACAAGGCGATCATCGTGGCCACGGTGGCCACCGCGGGGCTCACGGTGTGGCTGCTGACGACGCGGCTTCCGCTGCTTGAGTGGCTGCACTTTCTGCGGCCGCTGGGGTATTGAGGAGGCGGGGAGACCGGGGGGCGGGACGGCTCAGGGTCGGCCGGCGACCGGCTGCAGGGTGACGACGACGGCGCGGTGGTCGGACCCGAGGTCCGGTCCGATCCGGCGGTCGGTGGCGATCAGATCGGGCGAGACCAGGACATGGTCGATCGGAATCTGGAAAAACGGTGATCGGACATTCCAAGTCGGCTGCCAGCCGTGGCCGCGGGCAGTGTCGGTCAGGCCGGCACGGGCGGTGAGGACGCGGAAAGACCGGCTCCACGGCGTGGTATTGAGGTCGCCGACGAGGAGGCGGGTCGGTACCGGGTGGTGGGCGAGAAAATTGGCGGCCTGGGCGAGGGCGGCGTCGCGCAGCCGGCTGAGGCGGGCTCCGATCGGCGGCGGCGGGTGCATGCCGAGCAGCAGGATTTCGCGGCCGTGCCAGTTGAGGCGGACTGCCGGAGACGGGCTCGGAAACGAGATGAACTCTTTGATTTCCAGGTGGGTCCACGGCACCCGGCTGAGCACGGCACAGCCGAAGGGATCGGCTTGCGGGTGATGGTCCTGGTGCGGGTAGAGGTCGGCCAGCGCGCGCAGCCGGTCTGACCAGACCGGGGTGACCTCGCAGAGGAAGACGACGTCGGCCGGGGTGGCACGCAGCCACGCGATGGTGGTTGCGGGGTCGGGGTTGCGGTAGAGCAGGTTGGCGGTGATCACGCGCAGCGGGGGGACGGCGGGTGGCCGTTCGGCGGCGGCCGGGCCGGGAAGCGGACCCGGCCGGAACAACGGCGCGAGGCAAGCGGCATTGACGGCGGCTCCGGCGAGAAAGACCAGCGCCACTCGCGGACGCCGCAGCGCGCCGAGCAGCACCCCGGTACCGGCAAGAGCTGCGAAATACTGGCCGCGGAAATGGGCAAAGAGGTCGAAAGCCCAGTGCCACCGACCGAGAAACCCCAGCAGGGTGCCGGCCAGAGCCAGGGCGGCCCCCGCTTCCAGCAACCCCAGCGCCAGGCGCCACCCCGGGCGCCGGTACCAGGCAAGCGGCGGGGTTTGGCTCGGATGGGGTTTCATGAGCGGCAGTGGCAGACCGGTTCAGGCGGCAGCTTCAGAAGAGATGGCGGCGGCGTCCGGCAGCCGCGCGTTGTGTCCGGTCGTCGAACCTTACCCCGGTCACTTTCGGGGGATGACCAGTTTCCGGCCGTCGATGATGCGGTCGGAGGAAAGCCGGTTCGCTTTTTTCAACTCCAGGACCGAAACACCGTACCGCTGGCTCAGGGCGCTCAACGAATCACCGCGCCGCACGGTGTGCGTGGTCGGTTTGGCAGGCTGGACCTTGGCCGTCTTTTTGGCCGGGGGCTTGCTGGTGGTTTTCGGCGTGGGCTTCGTGGCAGGCTTGGTGGCCGGCTTGGTGGCCGGCTTGGCCGTGGTCTTGGTGGTGGGTTTCGCCGGGGTGGTGCGGGTTTCCGGAGAGGCGTTGCGGCTGGTCCCGGCGCGGGAAGCCGGTTCCGTACGGGGGCGGGCGGGCGGGCGGCTTCCCGGGGATTCCGGGCGTTCCGCGGGCGGCGGCGGGGTGCTGGCGGGTTCGCGGGGTGGGGGAAGCGGGCGGCGTTCCGGTTCGGCGGTGTCGCGGCGGCCGTCCTCGGTGCGGTCGGTATTGACAAAGCGTCCGTAGCGGGTGGCTCCCGCGGCGGCCCACGCGTCCACATACCGCCCGCTGGCGTCAAACGGGTATTCGGTCCGGGACATCCGGTGGGGCGGAGTGGCGATGGCGTCCGGGGAAAGGTCGAGTTTCGTGGATGGGGTGCGGCACGACGCCAAGGCAACCGCGACCCCGGCGAGCAGGCCGCGGAAAAGGGTGCGGGGGGCGGGCACCGGAAGAGTCATCGAAGCCAAAAACGGGGTGCATGGAGCCCGGCGCTGGCGCCTGAAACCATGAGGAACGCACCATGATCATCGTCACCGGCGGCGCCGGCTTCATCGGCAGCAACATCATCCACGGCCTCAACGCCCGCGGCATCCGCGACATCCTCGTCGTCGACGATCTCAGCGACGGG
>JALRGF010000222.1 GCA_023253495.1 Verrucomicrobiales bacterium | reverse complement strand
GTGGCCGCCGACGGCATCAACCGCGAGATTGCCGCCGGCACTCCGCGCACCACCGCCGCCTGGCTGGGCCCATGGAAACTGCGCCAACCGATCTTCTTCGCGACCCTCGTCAATATCTTCGCGTTCCTCCCGCTCCTGCTCCTGCCCGGCGACAAAAAATCATTCATCCACGCCCTGCCGGTGGTCGTCACGCTGTCACTCGTCGCCTCACGTCTCGTCTCCATGACGTTCGTGCCGCTGCTCGGCCGCCACCTGCTCCGCGGGCAGGCCGGACTCGAGCGCAGCGACCGCCGCCGCCGGTTTTCCTCCGGGCTCCGCGACCGCCTGCTGGAGCTGCCCCTGCGCCCGTACCGCGCGGCGCTCACCGCCAGCCTGCGTCACCCGTGGCCGGTGCTGGGCGTCGCTTACGGACTGCTCGCCGCCAGCCTGCTGCTCGCACCGCGTCTCGGCCGCCAGTTTTTTCCCCCGGCCGAACGCAACCAGTTCCTCATCGACATCACGCTTCCCGAAGGCTCGTCGCTTGAGGGCACGCGGGGGGTCTGCGATGACGTCCTCCGCCTGCTCGCCCCGCACCCGCCGGTGGCCGGCGGCGCCATTTTTACCGGTGGATCCGGACCGCGGTTTTATTACAACCTGACCCCCCGGGCGCCCGCCGACCACCTCGCGCAATTCCTCGTGACCACCCGCCACGAGGACGAGGTGCCCGCTCTGGTGTCCGCGCTGCGCGCCGCCATCGACCGCGACATCACCGGGGCGCGCTGCGTGGTGCGACGCCTCGAGCAAGGCCCTCCGGTGGAAGCCCCGATCCAGATCCGCGTGACCGGGCCGGACCGCGGCGCGCTCCGGCACGCCGCCGACGGCATCATCGCCGCCATCACCCATGCCGGAGGCTACAAGGTTCATGACTCCCTTGGCGATCCGGTTACGGAAACGCGGGTGTCACTCGACCCCGCCCGCGCCCGGGTCGCCGGTGTCGATCCCGCCGCGGCCGCCGCCGCCATTCAGGCCGCCGGACCCGGCCTTGAACTCGCCCGCATTCATGAAAACGGATCCACGGTGCCGGTGCGGCTGCGTTTTGTGCAGGCCGACGGCCAGCCGTTCCGCACGATCGATGACCTGCCGGTCGAATCGGCCGACGGCCCGCCGGTCCCGCTGCCAACAATCGCCACCATCACCGCCGGTTCGGCATTCCCCGCGCTGACGCGACACGGCGGTCGACCGTCGGTGAGCGTGAACGCCCACGCTCCGGACGACGAACTGCCGGCACGCGTCCTCGAACGCGCCCGCCCCGCCCTCGACCGGCTGGTGCTGCCGCCGGGCTGCCGGCTGTCGTACGAAGGCGAAGCCCGCGAGCTGGTCGAAAGCCGCCGCGAAATGGGCGTGGTCATGGCCGTTTCCCTCGGACTCATCGCCCTTACCCTGGTCATCCAGTTCCGCTCGCTCACCCGCTCGGCCGTGGTTCTTGCCACCGTTCCGCTTGGACTGATCGGCGCGCTGGTCGGCCTCACCCTCGCGCAGGTCCCGATGGGATTCATGGCCATGCTCGCCATCGTCAGTCTGGCCGGCGTCATTGTCAGTCACATCCTCGTGCTCTCCGATGCGGTCGAGAACGCACTGGCCCGGGGGAATGCTTTCCGCGACGCCCTCGTCGCCGCCGGCCTGAGCCGCCTTCGACCCGTGCTCGTCACCACTTTCGCCACCGCCGGCGCCCTCGTCCCGCTCGCCCTCACCGGCGGCGCCCTCTGGCAACCGCTCACCGCCGTCCACATCGCCGGCCTGCTCGTCGCCACCGCCCTTACCCTGATCGTTCTGCCGGTCTGGTACGGGCTCGTCGCCCGCCCCGCCCGATAATCAGGCTTTGGACATCGGAGAATCCGGGCTAGAGTTTCATCCTCAACACGCTACCCCCGAACCCCCATGAAAAAAGCGACTCTCTTCCTCCTGCTTGCCGGCACCACGGCCGTCACCGCTCTCTCCCGCGCTCAGGAAGCCCCGCCGCCACCGCCGCATGGCGACCACGCCCCCGGCCATCATCAGCTCAAGGAAACCGCGCGCTTCCACGAGGAAATGATGCAGCTCAACAGAGCAGCCATGGAAAAGGCCGCCGCCCTCGAAGCCGAAGGCAAAATGGATGAGGCCGCCGAGGTGCGCGCCCACGCCGAAAAAAAACAGCAGGCCGCCATCGAAGCCCATCACCGCACCCTGCAGGAAAAGTCCCGCACCCGGGCACAAAAGGAACGCACGGAAAAAATCAAGCGCGCCGCCCGCGAGCGCGCCGAAAAACGAGAGCGGCAGCACGCGGAACCACGGCCCGACCGCCAGCCGCCAGCCGACCAACACTACGGGTCACACGGTCCGGATCGGAAACGCCGGCTCCATCACATTGAACAAGCCATCAAGCACCTCCATGAGGCCGGCATGGTGGCTCCCGCCCGCAACCTCGAACGCCTCGCCGATCGCCTGCGCCAGTCCGACCTTGACCGGCCCGCGCCTTCACGCGCCCGCCACCGGGAGCCGGCCGCCCGCCCGGAAGAACTGGAATCTCTCCGCCGGGAACTGCGCGAACTCAAAAAGGCAGTCGAGCAATGGCGTTCCCAGCGCGCCGAGAACACCCCGGCTCCAGCCACCGGAGCCGCTCCCGAAAAACACCACTGAACCACGGTCTCCGCGGTTTTGTGGCCCCACCGTCTGCACGACATCACCGTCGTGCCAGATGACACCGGTGTCATCGCGTCACGGCGCCAACCCCGCGACCACCGTCTCAATGTTGTGACGGAACATGCCCTCGAAGGTACTGCCGGCACCGGGCGAGGTGCCGTCGGCAATCAACGGCTGCCCGAGCCTCACCCCGGTCTCGCGGATGATCTCGCTGATGATCTTGGGATTGGCCTGATCCTCCGGAAAAACGGCGCGTATTTTCTGGGAACGGATCGTTTTGACCGCCTCGGCAATGTACGCCGGCGAAAAATCCTCCTCGCGCGCCAGCCCGAGGATCGGAATAAACTTGAAACCGTATTCCCGGGCCAGATAGCCGAAAGCCGCGTGCGCCGTGACCAGCTTGCGGTCGCCCCGCGGAATGCCGGCCAACCGCTGCTGCGCCCATGACTTCAAGCCCAGCATCTTTTTCGCGGTGGCGGTCGCTCCCGCTTTGTAGTCAGCCGCTCCCGGCGGATCCAGCCGCGCCAGCTCATCTCCCACCACCCGCGCGGCCCGGGCCATGTTCTCCGCGCTGTGCCACCAATGGGGATCAATCCCCCCCTTGGCATGCGACGGACAACACAGAAACACCTCGCTTCCCGGCTCGAGCTTCAACGAAGGAATGGTCCGCCCGACTTCGACAATCCCCACCCCGGCCCCCAGCGAATCCCCCAGCTTGTCGAGGTAGGATTCCAGATGTTTGCCCGAAGCAAAAACCGCCGCCGCGCCACGCAGCTCCCGGAGGTCGCTCGCCGTCGGTTCAAAATGATGCGCATCGCCGCCAGGCTTGAGCAGATCCACCACCGCGACCCGCCCCCCTCCGACCTGCCGCAGCAGATCACCAATCAGCGGGTGGGTTGCCGCCACTTTGACCGCCGCCGTCGCAGCACCGGCCGGCAGTAGCATGGCAGCCACCACCGCAAAAAGGAATCGTCGTTTCATAAGCACAGCCGGCCCCGGCCGGAAAAAGCATGAATTCATCATAAGGCCCACCGGATCCTGCCTTCATCTTACCTCAGCCCCGCCCCAGTTGAAACCAAATCCCACCCAGACCGAATCACCGGTTCCCCTCCCGTCAATCCGGTCGTGGTTGTACTGCGCCCGCACATAAAACGTCCGCTGCTCATTCGCAAACCACGTCACCCCGGGACTGATCCGGCGACGCCCGGCCAGTCCAGCCTCGTCCCGATCCGCCACCCAGTCGAACCGCAACGCCGCCTCAACCACCCCGGCCCCCACCGGATGCCCATACGTGAGGCTGCTGTAAATCCCCCAGTCATCCACCGAGCCCACCCTCCCACCCGCGTCTTCATGCTCTTCATGCCCGGGCTCTTCATGCCCGTGTTCCTCCTCATGCCCGTGCTCCTCCTCATGCCCGTGCTCCGCCGAGCCTCCGCCGACCGCGTCAAAAGTCCGCACCATCGCCTCCGTCCGCCACCGGAAGTACGCCCCGCCCGGCTCCAGTCCGTTCCGACGCCATTCGTACTGGAAATGAGCGCCATAGAGCTGCGTCGTCCGCCCCCAGGCGTTGTCACCCCACGCCCCGGAGCCACCGGCGCGGAATTGATGAAAATCATTCGCGGACCACAGATGCGTCCAGTTCACCGACGTCAGCACGTCGTCAAATACCGCCTCCCCCCCCTCAAACACCGCCTCCCCACTCTCCGACAGAGGCGCGTCGTCATGGCCGTGCCCGTGCCCGTGCCCGTGCCCGTGCGCCTCCCGCTGCGCCTCCCCGACCGACACACTCAACACACTGGTCCACGGCACCGGCAATGACCATGTCAGCTCACCGCCAATCGTCGTCTGCCCGTCATCCCCCAGAAACCGACCGTTCACCAAGTAAGTATCCCACCAGTCCCAGGCATGCAGGTGCTGGTGGTTGTGCAGCCCGAACCGGTTCCGATACCGCCCGCCCCGCAACTGCAGCCCGCCCGGCAGATTCCGGATCGTGCCAAACCATTCCTCAAAACTGTCCCCGTACCCGTTCGGGTCCTCGTTCTCCCAGTACCCGTGATAGACCGCAAACCCCTCAAAAAATTCCCCCAGCCGCACCGAGGCCCCCACCTCAAACCCCGGCACCGTCCACCCGTCCTCCACCGGATCATGGTGGCCCGCACCCAGCCCGGACCCACCCTCCAATCCCGACTTCCCATACACCGCACTCGCATGCCCATGCGGAAACACCACCCCGCCCAAACTCACCCCCTCCCCAGTCCGGAAATCCACCGCCCGCTCCGCCTCACCCACCGCCGGACCCACGGCCACCCCAGCCCCGCCCGCCCACACCTCCCCACCACCCATCACGAGCACCGGCAAACACCGCAAAATCTTGGAAATCGTTGGAGACATGCCTGCCACTAATGCAAATGATGCGCGTTAATAAAGCAAAATCTTTGCATTTTTTCCGAGCTCCGACGCCCTGCGTGGGAAGACGGTTCCCCCACCCGCCCGGTCACAGGCCACCTGTCCCCGTGTCCGCCAGCCACACGGAGCCACGCCCCGACCCCACAAGGGGCCACGCCCCCGTCCAACATGTCCGCCATCCACAAGGGGCCACGCCCCGACCCCACAAGAGGCAACGCCCCCCGTACAACATGTCCGCCATCCACAAGGGGCAACGCCCCAACCCCATCCCAGCCTGGGGCAACGCCCCAGGAAAACGCCCGCACAAAGATCAAAGGGCTGAAAGCCCGCCACGTATCCCGGCCCGCCCTTCGCGTGGTACCGCGGGGACCCTGCGT
>JALRGF010000034.1 GCA_023253495.1 Verrucomicrobiales bacterium | reverse complement strand
AATGCCGTCGAGTACTTTGTCAGTTACTTCGATTACTACCAACCCGAAGCCTACATTCCGCGCAGCGATACCTACATTGAGAAGGATTCGAGCATCAATGATGAGATCGAGCGCCTGCGGCTGAGCACGATGGGCTCGCTGCTGACGCGTGCGGACGTGCTGGTGGTGGCCAGTGTCTCGTGCATTTACGGCCTGGGCTCACCGGACGACTACCGGGACATGATGGTGCCGGTGTGGACCGGGCAGCCGTTGCGCCGCGAGGACCTGCTGGCCCGTCTGGTGGCGGTGCTGTTTGAGCGCAACGACGTCGCTTTCGGCCGGGGCAAGTTCCGGGTGCGCGGCGACAGTGTGGACGTGCATCCGGCCTATCTGGAGAGCGAGGCGATCCGGGTGGAGTTTTTCGGGGATGAAGTCGAGCGGATCTCGGTGATTGACCCGCTGACCGGGGCGGCGCGGGGGCGGCTGGAACGGCATACGTTTTATCCGGCCAAGCAGTTTGTGACGCCGGGTGACAAGATGAAGGCGGCCATTGTCAACATCCGGGCGGAGGCGGACGAGCGGGTGGCGTGGTTTGAGAAGGAGGGGAAGTTCATTGAGGCGCAGCGGATCCGTCAGCGGACCGACTATGACATCGAGATGATGCAGGAAATGGGGTTCTGTTCGGGGATTGAGAATTACAGCCGGCACCTGACGTTCCGCGAACCCGGGGCCACGCCGTACACGCTGCTCGATTTTTTTCCGGACGATTTTCTGCTCCTGATTGACGAGAGCCATGCCACGATTCCGCAGATCGGGGGGATGTACGAGGGTGACCGTTCGCGGAAGACGACGCTGGTCGATTTCGGGTTCCGGTTGCCGAGCGCTCTGGACAACCGGCCGTTGCGGTTTGCCGAGTTCATGAAGCGGACGCGGCAGCGGGTGTATGTGAGTGCGACGCCGGCGCGTTTTGAGATTGAGAACAGTGTGGTGGGTAACCACGGGTTTATTCCGCATCCGCGCGAGCGCATCGGCGAGGAGGAGACCAGTCCGGAGCTGGTCCCGGGCGGGGCGCGTCCGACCGGGCAGCGGCTGGCGGTCAAGGTGAGCGGGGCGGACGAACCGGTGGAACAGTTTGACGTGACCACGCCCGGCCGGCACCTGGTGGTCGAGCAGATCATCCGTCCGACCGGTCTGCTTGATCCGGAGATCACGTTGCGGCCGTTGGCGCAGCAGATTGACGAGACGATTGAGCTGTGCCGGCAGCGGGTGGAGCGGCGGGAGCGGGTATTGATCACGACATTGACGAAGCGGACGGCGGAGGATCTGACCGACTATCTGCGGAACGTCGATCTGAAGGTGCGCTACCTGCACAGTGACATCGACGCCATTCAGCGGGTGGAGATCCTGCGGGCGCTGCGGGCCGGGGAATTTGACATCCTGGTGGGCATCAACCTGCTGCGGGAGGGGTTGGATCTTCCGGAGGTCAGTCTGGTGTGCATCCTCGATGCGGACAAAGAAGGGTATTTGCGGAGCGAGACCAGCCTGATCCAGACCGCGGGGCGGGCGGCGCGGCACGTGCACGGGCACGTGGTGCTGTTTGCGGACACGGTGACGCAGTCGATCCAGCGGCTGCTCGACATCACGGCATACCGCCGGCGCCGTCAGCAGGAGTACAACGAGGCGCACGGGATCACGCCGCAGAGTGTGAGCCGCGGAGTGCAGGAGAGCCTGCATGTTCTGCAGGCCGGGCGGGCGGTGGAGGAGGGAATTGCCGGGCGGGTGGCGGAAGGCGGCCTGGATGTGGTCAATCTGATCCGGGAGCTCGAAGGTGAGATGAGCGAGGCGGCGGCGGCGCTGGAATACGAACGCGCGGCGCTCCTGCGCGACCAGATCCGGGAGCTGAAGGCGTCGGCCGGTCTGCCGGCGGCGGCGGCGGCGGGCGCGGAAAAGCACGGTCCGGCGGGTCCGGTCCGGTATCGGGGCGGGAAGAAGCGGGCGGTGAAGGCGGCGCGGCCGCGGTGAGGGCCCGGATTTCCGGGTGGCAGCGATGACGGACCGGCTGGTGACAGATCGGTCCGTGACAAATGCCGGGACGGCGTCTTTATGTCGGTCGTGCTGGAGTATCTGAAGATTGCGCGACCGGACCATTGGCTGAAAAACGTGTTCATCGTTTTCGGTCATGCGGTGGCGTGGACGCTGGTGCCGGGGGTGGAGGCCGACGGGCCGACGCTGGCGCTGGCGGCGTTTTCGCTGGTGCCGGCGTGTCTGGTGGCCTCGGCAAACTACATCATGAACGAGATTCTGGATGCGCCGTTTGACCGGTTGCATCCGACGAAGCGGCTGCGCGGGGTGCCGGCGGGCCGGGTCCGGGTGCCGGTGTTGTGGGGAATGATGGCGGGGCTGGTGGTGGCGGGATTCGGGCTGGCGGCGGTCTTTTTTCCGGTGGGCTATACGGTGGCTCTCGGACTGCTGCTGGTCAGCGGTCTGGTCTACAACGTACCGCCGCTGCGGTTGAAGGACCGGGCGTTTGCGGATGTGATCGCGGAGTCGTTCAACAATCCGATCCGGCTGTGGCTCGGCTGGTATGCGCTGGTGCCGTCGTTGAGTGTGGTGCCGCCATTGAGCATTGTGCTGGCGTGGTGGGCGTTTGGCGGGCTGTTGATGACGGGCAAGCGGTACAGCGAGTTCCGGTTTATCGGGGATGCGGAGGTGAGCGGGGCGTACCGGAAGAGTTTCCGCACATACACCGAGCCGCGGCTGCTGCTGGCGATGATCACGTATACCGGGCTGTTCTGTTTCTGCACCGGGGTGGCCATTGCCGCCTACCCGCGGCTGAACAACCTGGTGCTGGTGTTTCCGGTGCTGCTGGCGGCGGTGCTGGCGTATTTCCGCCATGCCATGAGCGAAGTGGGAGCGCGGCTCGAGCCCGAGCAACTGCTTCAGAACAAGGCGATCATCGTGGCCACGGTGGCCACCGCGGGGCTCACGGTCTGGCTGCTGACGACGCGGCTTCCGCTGCTCGAGTGGCTGCACTTTCTGCGGCCGCTGGGGTATTGAGCAGGCGGGGAGACCGGGGGGCGGGACGGCTCAGGGTCGG
>JALRGF010000011.1 GCA_023253495.1 Verrucomicrobiales bacterium | reverse complement strand
CCAGTCGTTCAGCGGCCGCGACCGGAACACGGCCTTCCTCAATACCGGCGGCCCGCGCTTTGCGGACGTCTCCGCCGTCACCGGTCTGGACTTCGATGACGACGCGCGCGGCCTGGCCACCACCGATCTCGATGGCGATGGCGACGCCGACGTCGTGCTCAGCAACCGGACGGCACCGATGGTCCGGATGCTGCGCAACGACGCGCCGCCCCCGGCCGCCGGGCATGTGACGCTGCGGCTCGAAGGGACGTCGTGCGCCCGCGATGCCATCGGGGCGCGAGTCGAGGTGACCGCCGGCGGGCGGCGGTTCTCGCAATCGGTGGCGGCCGGCGACGGCTTCCTCAGCCAGTCCGGCAAATCATTGCTCTTCGGGCTGGGTCCGGCCCAGGCGATCGAGCGCGTGCAGGTCCGCTGGCCGGGAGGAAACACCGAATCATTCTCCGGGGTCGCCCGCCAAGGGGCTTGGAAACTGGTCCAGGGCGCCGGTCGTGCCGTCCCCTGGTCGCGCCCGCCGCTGCCCGCCCTCACCCCGGCTCCGACCGCGAAGCCGCCCGCCACCGAGTCCCTCAGGCTGCGCCTCTCGCAGCCGCTCCCGGTGCCGCCGGGGCTCGGGTACCGGTCGCTCGACGGCCGGGAGCGTCCGCTCGACGAGGCGTGGCGCGGCGGTCCGGTGCTCCTCAATCTCTGGGCGACTTGGTGCGCCCCCTGTGCCGGGGAACTCAAGGAGTTTGCCGCCCTTGCCGGCACCGTCACCGTGCTGCCGCTGTCGGTCGAACGTCTGACCGACGACCCGCCGGCGCCCGCCCCGGCCGAGATTGCCGCTTTCCTCCGGGCCCGCGGCATCGCCGCGCCGGGCGGATGGGCGACTCCGGAACTGGTCGACGCCCTCGACCACCTGCTGCGCGACGCTGTCTACCGCCACCACCGCCTGCCCGTGCCAGCCAGTTTTCTCATCGACGCCAGCGGCCGCCTCGCTGTCGTCTACAAAGGCCGGACCACCGCGGAACAGGTCACCCGCGATTTCGCCAGCCTCGCCACCACCCCGGAGGCGGCGCTGCGCGAGGCCGTGCCATTTGTCGGCCGCTGGGCGCGTTCTTCCGCCTTCGCCAGCCACCCGATCGCCGTCGCCCGCGCCTACCTCGACACCGGAGCCGCCGATGATGCCCAGGCGTACCTCGAATCATTCCTCGCCCGTCTCGGGACGCCCGCCACCGAGCGCGCCCGCCGCCAGGCCGCCGATGCGCTCGCCACCCTGGCCGAATCGTTCCGGCCGAAGGACCCCGGCCGCGCCGAAGGCTTCGCGCGGGAGGCACTCGGCCACGTCCCCGGCCACCCGCCCGCCACCTTCGAACGAGCCCAGGCCCTCGTCGCCCTTGACCGCCCCGACGACGCCCTCGCCGCCCTGCAACCGCTTCGCAACGGCGGTCCGGCCAGGCTCGACGCCCTCGACCTCGCCGCCGACATCCTGCTCGCCGCCGGCCGCCCGGTCGAAGCCGCCGCCACCTGGCGAGCCGCCCTCGCCCTGAACCCGAAATTCATCCCGGCCCTCCACAAGCTGGCCAGCTTGCTCGCCACCACCTCCGACGCTTCACTCCGCCAGCCGGCTGAGGCGGTGCGGCTTGCCGATTTCCTCCTCAGCGCCCCCGGCGCCCGCACCCAACCCGTTTTCCTCGCCGCCGCCGCCGCCGCCCACGCCGCCGCCGGCCACCACGACCTCGCCATCACCCTGCAAGCCGACGCCCTCCGCCGGTTCGGCGCCGCGGGTCAGGCCGCCGCCGTCACCGAACACTCGGCCCGCCTGAAAAATTACCAGAAGCAGACCAAGCCCGCGCCATCGTTGTCTCCGTAAAAAGGCGGGCGTTTGAGGTGGGATGCCATCTGCACGCGCGTGAGCGGCGGGCGCAGCCACCGCCCGGCACGTTCCCCTCTCGCTTCTGTGCGTGCCCCGAGCGCTTGCGCGGCGCGCTTTGGGAGTGCGGTGGCCACGACACCGCTTTGGGTCGGGGCCGGCATGACGGCCCGGGTGGCGGTCGCTCGAAAGCGGCTTCCCCGCCGCACCACGGCGCCATCGGCGGTGGAGCGCCGGCTGTTTTCCATGATGAACGGGCGGTGGCGTCGAGCCGCAGGGGTCTGCGGCGGTCCCGGGTTGATGCCGTCCCGCCTTGGGACAGCCGCAGTCCGCTGCGGCCCGTCG
>JALRGF010000006.1 GCA_023253495.1 Verrucomicrobiales bacterium | reverse complement strand
TGGGTGTTGGTGTGATTTCTGGAGTGTCTACAGCAGTTCAAGGAGGTAGTAGCAGTGACATTCTTAGAAGTGCTGTAGTAGGTGGCGTTAGTTCCTATGTAGGTGGTCAGGTAGCGTCAAAAGTGACCTCTGCCGTTGCGTCGCAGACAGGTGCAAGCCTTGTAGACTTAGAACCTAGCTTACGCGCATTGTCCGGTGAGGGTGCTACTGCTGCTGGTATTTCGGCTATCACGGCAGGCAATATAGCTGGTGCTGCCACTTCTGCGGCTATTACAGGCCAACCAATAGAACAAGCCGCATTGTTTGGTCTAGCTCAGTCTATTCCTACTGCGTTATCAGGCTCTCAAGACTTTCGTTCTTTAAATCCTGTAGTACAGAATGTGCTTGCTTCCTCTGCTCAAGCGGCAGTAATGGGGCAAGATGTAGGTGATGCCGCTATTGCTTCGTTGGTAGCTTCTAGTGGCATTGTTGCTCGGGCAATCAATGAAATCCCAGGCGGTCAAGACCGACCCCGGCCGCGTGGTCTTTCTGGACACCTCCCTCAACTTCGTCTCCTCGGTCACGGTCGGCTCGCTGCCTGACATGCTGACGTTCACGCCGAACGGCCGTTATGTGATTGTCGCCAACGAGGGCGAGCCGAACAGTGATTACAGCATCGACCCCGAAGGCACGGTCAGCATCATCGACCTTTCCGGGCGCGGCAGCGTCAACGGCGGGGTGAAAACACTCACCCAGAGCAAGGTGCGCACTGTCAACTTCCGCCGCTTCAACAAGGCGAAACTCGACCCCTCGATCCGTATTTTCGGACCCGGCAAGCCGCCGGCCACCAGGGCTGCCGTGGCTGACGACCTTGAGCCGGAATATATCGCCGTGTCACACGATTCACGGACCGCCTGGGTCACCTGCCAGGAAAACAACGCCCTTGCTGTGATCGACATCGCATCCGCCAAGGCCACGCGGCTGGTCGGGCTCGGTTTCAAGGACCATGCCGCCATCCGGGCATCGACGGTGACCTTCGACCTCGATCCGGCGCTCCTGCCGACGATCGGCACCACGATCGGAGGGCAGGAAATCAAGCTCGGCGGGTTTTCCGGACTGGCTTTCGAGGGAGCGGACCCGGTCACCGGCCGGCTCAAATTCGTGACCCACACCGACCGCGGACCCAACGGCGAGCCGACCGGTTCGCTGCGTCCCTTTCTGCTGCCCGGGTTTGCGCCGGAGGTGGTGCGACTCGAGCTCGACCCGGCGGCCGGCACGCTGCACCTGACCCAGCGAATCGCCCTCCAGAAGGCGGCCGGCATACCCCTGACCGGTCTCCCCAACACGGCCATCGCCGGCGGCACCGCCAGCTCGCCGTACAACGACGAAGTGCCGGTCGATCTGAAGGGTAACCCGCTCCCGGTCGATCCGCTGGGGGCCGACCTCGAAGGCATTGTTTTTCAGGAGGACGGCTCGTTCTGGATGTGTGATGAATACCGCCCGGCCCTTTATCACTTTGATGCGGCCGGCGTGCTTATCCGGCGCGTCGTGCCGGTCGGGACGGCCGCCGCGGCCGCCCAACCGCCAGGCACCTTCGGTGACGAACACCTGCCCGCCACCCTCGCCCAACGGCGCCAGAACCGCGGCTTTGAAGGCCTCGCGCTCGACGCCGGCAAAATCTACGCCTTCGTGCAGAGCCCGCTGCGCCATCCGCCAACCGCCGGCAACGCCGCGCTCAACGCCCACCGCACCATCCGTATCGTCGAATTCAATCCGGCGGACAACAAATCCCGCCAGTTCCTTTACGTCATGGACAACCCGAATCTGGGCGGCCCCGACAACACCCGCGCCGACAAAATCGGCGACGCCGTGGCCCTCGGCGACGGCACGTTTCTCGTGGTCGAACGTGACGACGACAAAGTGCCGACCGACGATCCGTCCAAGGTCGAGAAAAAGATCTATCAGTTCAGTCTGGCGGGAGCCACCGCGCTGAGTGCCGCCCAGGACAACGAGCTGATCGGATCGACCGGCAAGTTCGTCGATGAACTGACTGAGGTTGAGCTGGCGGCCGCCGGCATCCGGCCGGTATTCAAGCAGCTGTACGTCGATCTCAATGCCGCCGGCTACAATACCGCGGAGAAGGTCGAGGGTCTGGCGGTCATCGACCCGTGGACGCTTGCGGTCATCAATGACAATGACTTCCAGGTGGCCGGTATCACCGTCAATCAAGCCGACGGTACTTTCACCCTGAACCCGGGCTACCAGCCCGAGCCGGTTCGTCTCGGTCTGGTCAACGTGCGTCACAACTCACTGGATGCCAGCGATCGCGACACTGCCATCGCCCTGCGTCCCTGGCCGGTCAAGGGCGTCTACATGCCCGATTCCCTCGCCAGTTACCGCGTCGGCAACCGGACGTTTCTGGTGACCGCCAACGAGGGCGATGCGCGTGAATACACCGGATTTGTCGAGGCCGTGCGGGTCGGCAGCGGCAGCGTGGTGCTGGATCCCACCGTCTTCCCGAATGCGGCCGCTCTCAGGAACAATTCGAACCTCGGCCGTCTCAACATCACCAATACCCTCGGCCGCAACGCTTCGGGGAATTACGAGGCGCTCTACGCCTTCGGCACCCGCTCGTTCTCGATCTGGGATGACCGCGGCGTGCAGGTCTATGACAGCGGAGACGAACTCGAACAGATCACCGCCCAGATCTATCCCGAATCGTTCAATGCCTCCAATACCAACAACGAATTCGACAACCGCAGCGATGACAAAGGGCCCGAGCCTGAAGGCGTCGTTGTGGGAAAAGTTTCGGGCCGCGACTACGCCTTTATCGGCCTTGAGCGCGTCGGCGGAGTGATGGTCTACGACGTCACCAACCCGCGGTCCCCGTTCTTCGTCGACTACGTCAACAACCGGGATTTCACGCAGAATGTCGGCAGCACGGCGGCCGGCTCCAACCCGGCGGCCGGCGACCTCGGACCGGAAGGACTGCTTTTCATCAAGGCCGAGGACAGTCCGACCGGGCAGCCGCTGCTCGTGGTCGGCAACGAGATCAGCGGAACAACCACTGTCTTCGCGATCAGTCCGGGCCCCAGGTGATCCGGCCGGCATCCGCCGCCATCGGCCGGCGGTCCCACCACGGGGCTGCCGGCTTCTTTTTTCCCGTCCCGCCCCGCCGGTCACCCGCCCGCCCAACCTCGATTGGCCGTTGCACCGCCACCGGATCCGGGCTAGTCGAACCGCCCATGGACATCCAAGTAGCAACCCTCTGCGATGCCGCCGTCGATTACAACGGCAAGCTCTGCGTCATCGGCACCTTCGATCAGATTTTCGCCCGACAGGTGCCGGTCGTGCATCCGGCGTGCGCCCTGGCGCTGCGCCTGTGCTTCAAGCCGGGTGACGAAGGCCAGCACAAGCTGGGCATCTCGTTTGTGGATGAGGACGGCCAGCCGGTCATCCGGCCGCTGGAGCCGGTCATGGAGGTGCGTCTGCCCCAGGAAAACATCTTCATCACCCGCAATATTGTTCTCAATCTCCAGGGGCTGAAGTTCGAGAAGGCCGGCACCCACGAGGTCCAGATCAGCATGGATGACCAGCTGCTCTGCTCGGTGCCGCTCCGGATTGTGCTCGTCGATCCCGCGCAGCAGCAGGCCGGCGGCCCGCCGATGGCCTGAGACACGGACGCGCTCACACCGGCGGGACGTCCTCGAAGGCAGCCCGGGGGATGCGTGGCGGCGGCTCCGGCAGGCGGGCTTCCAGTTGTTCCACCTGCTCGCGCAGCCGCCGGATTTCGGCGGTGAGCCGGGCGAGTTCCGTCCCCTCCTCGCGGACTCCGGGGTGGATCAGTACGCTGGCGACCAGCCCGCTGAGGGTTCCGAACAGACCGACACCGGCCACCATGAGCAGGCCGGCAATCACGCGGCCCTCGAAGGTGACCGGCAGATGGTCGCCGTAGCCGACGGTGGTGACGGTGACAACCGCCCACCAGAGAGCGTCACCGGGCGTGCGGATGGTCGCTGCCGGAGCCCCTTCCTCGACATACAGGACGGTGATGGCGCCGAAGCTGACAATCATTCCGAAAATCGCGAGCACGGAGCCGACGCTCCCCAGGCGTTCCTCGTGGAGAAAATAGTTGATCAGGCTGCGGGTTGAACGGAACGCCCGGATGAGGCGGATTACCCGGAAGATGCGGACGAGGCGGCCCCAGCGCAGGGCATCGACCACCGGGATGGCTGACACCAGGTCGATCCACCCCCATTTCATGAATGCGAGTTTGTCCGGCGCGCTCCGGAAGCGGACGACGAAATCAAAGAGGAAAAGGCAGCAGATGACCAGGTCGCAGGTGTCGAGGGCTTTTTGCTGGGCCTGGCTCAGATCGAGAGAGGCTTCCAGAAGCATCAGCACCAGCACGGCCACCGAAAAAACCAGTGTCAGCACCTGGAGCGGCGTGAGGCGCTCGGTTTCGGTCGGGGCGGTGGGAGCGCTGGGAACGGTAGCCGCGGGCATTCCCTGACCGTTTAACGGATCGGCCGGCCCGGCGCAAGGAGCCATCAGCGGAGTCTCGGCAGTTGCCCCGGGGCCCGGCGCGGGTATGGTACTCCGTCATGAAACACCACGCCGCCTTCCTCGCCGCCGTCCTTGTGTTTTCGGCCAACCCGCTGGCTGCTGCCGACTGGCCGCAATGGCGCGGGGCCGACCGCGCCGGCCACTCGCCGGATACCTCGATCCTCGCTCCCTGGCCGGCCTCCGGACCGAAACGCGTCTGGCTGTTCAAGGACGCCGGCATCGGGTATTCAAGCTTCAGCATTGTCGGGTCCCGACTCTTCACGATGGGAGCGCGCCAGGACGCCGAACAGGTCATCTGCGTGGATGCCACCACCGGCAAGGAGATGTGGACGGCCTCCCTCGGCCCGGTGTACGAAAACAACTGGGGCGATGGCCCGCGCTCGACGCCGACGGTCGACGGTGACCGCGTCTACGCGCTTTCCGGCACCGGCATGCTGGCCTGCCTGAAAACGGAAAACGGCGAGCCGGTCTGGAAAGTCGATCTGGTCAAGGACCTTGGTGGTGAGCTGCAGGGGTGGGGGTATACCGAATCGGTGCTGATCGACGGCGATCAGCTCATCTGCACCCCCGGCGGCCAGCAGGGGACTCTCGCCGCCCTCGATAAAATGACCGGCAAGGTGCTCTGGCAGACGACCGCGCTTAAAGGGCCGGCGCAATACTCCTCACCCATCCGCATCGAGGCCGGCGGGCAGCCGCAGTACGCGCAGTTGCTCATGAACAAGGTCGTCGGCATCGCCCCGAAAGATGGCGCCCTGCTCTGGGAAACCAGCTTTCCCGGCCGCGTCGCCGTGATTCCGACCCCGGTTTTTCACGATGGTCATGTCTATGTGACTGCCGGCTACGGCGTCGGCTGCCAGATGATCAAACTCGGCGGCACCGAACCCGAGGTTGTCTACGAGGAGAAAGTGATCACCAACCACCACGGTGGCGTGATCGTCGTCGACGGCCACATCTACGGCCACTCGGACAAGGGCGGCTGGACCTGCCAGGATTTCCTGACCGGCGCCATCAAGTGGCAGGAGGAATCGCTCGGCAAGGGCGCCTGCACCTACGCCGCCGGACACCTCGTGTGCGTCGATGAAAACGACGGCACGGTGGCCCTCGCCAAGGCGAGCCCCGAAGGATGGAGCGAACACGGAAGGTTCAAGCTCGACCCGCAGTCGACGCGACGCAAAAAGGAAGGCCGGATCTGGACGCACCCGGTCGTCCTCAACGGCCGGCTGTACCTCCGCGATCAGGACCTGATCTACTGCTACGACGTCAAAAAATAACCGCCCGATGCCCGGCGGTCTTCCGCGGGGGCGAAAGGCCGGGGCGTGCCTCGGATGCGGGCCGGGAGTCCGCAATTAAGGGAAAAGCCACAGCCGCGGTCAGGGGGCTCAGAGCACTTTCAGGGCGAAGACAACTCCGCTATCTGGCATGGATATGCGTGTGACTCGATTCTGGCACCCCATGACACGGTTTCTCCGCCTCCTGATGCTTCTGGCCACCGGCGCCGCGCCTCTGACTACCGGCGCCGCGCCTCTGGCTGCCGAAGACTGGCCGCAGTGGATGGGGCCGTCCCGCGACGGCGTCTGGCGCGAGTCCGGTCTGGCCGGTGAGTTTCCTGAGGGCGGCCCGCGCATCGTCTGGCGGGTGCCGGCCGGTCCTGGGTATGCCGGGCCCGCGGTGGTCGGCGGCCGCGTGTTTCTGCTGGAGCGCGAAGCCCGACCCACCGATGACACTTCCAAGGGCCTGCCCGGCGTGGAACGCCTGCGCGCGCTCGACGCGGCTACCGGCGCGACGCTCTGGAAGAAAGAATGGGAGGCGTCGTACCTCATCGATTACGCCACCGGACCGCGTGCCACCCCCACGGTGCATGACGGACTGGTCTACGCTCTCGGGGCCGAAGGGCATTTGATCTGCGTGCGGGCCGACGACGGCTCGACGGTCTGGGAGCGCGAGCTGAAAAATGATTTCCAATGCTCTTCGCCGACTTGGGGGTTTGCCGGCCACCCGCTGGTCTGGAACGACCTGCTGCTGTGCCTGGTCGGCGGGCAGGGGACAACGGCGGTGGCGCTCGACCGTCGCACCGGCGCCGAAAAGTGGCGGGCCCTTTCCAGCAGCCAGGCCGGCTACTGTCCGCCCACCCTGATCCGCAATCGCGGCCGCGACGAGGTGATTATCTGGCATGGTGAGGCCATCAATTCGCTCGACCCGGCCACCGGGGCGGTCCACTGGACCATGCCGCGGAGCACCCGGTTCGGGGTGAGCATGGCGATGCCGCGGCAGGTGGGCGACGACCTGCTGGTTTCCGCTTTCTGGTGGGGGAGCCGCATGATGCGTCTGCGCGAGGATCGGTCGGAACCGGAGATCCTGTGGGAATCCGAACGCGAGAGCGACACCCGCACTGAGCACCTCAACGCCCTGATGTGCACGCCGATCCCCCACGACGGGTTCCTTTACGGTGTCTGCAGCTACGGCCAGCTCCGCTGCCTGGAATGGAAGACGGGCGCGCGAAAATGGGAAACGTTCGCCGCCACCACCGGTGCCGGCGAGGAACGCTGGGGCACCGCCTTCCTCACCCGCCTCGCCGGTCCGGACGAGGACGGCCATCGGTTTCTCCTCTTCAACGAAAAGGGCGAACTCATTCTCGCCCGCCTCACCCCGGAGAAATACCAGGAGATCAGCCGCGCTTCCATCGTCAAACCCGACTGCCCTGCGGTCAAGGACCGCCCGGTGGTCTGGACCCACCCGGCCTACGCCGGCCGCCGCGCCTACGTCAAAAACAACGCGGAAATCGTCTGCGTCGACCTCGCGCGGTGAGAAATCATCCAAGCGGAGCCCGTCCGCCCGCGGGCGTGCCGCCTACCCCGCCGGTTCCGACTCGCGCCGGTACACCAACGGGAAAATCTTTCGCAGACATCGTCCGATCCCTGTGAGTGCCCGGCACTTCCACGCGGCCTTCTGAAAGGTTTTGCTTGGGGGCTGGCCCGGACCGGCTCAGAATGCGCCATCTTTATTTCACCCCGAGCGCATCCATGAAACCATCCGTCGTCCTCACCCTGACCGCCCTGACCCTCGTCCGCCTCGCCGGCGCCGAAGACCTCTTCAACGGCAAGGACCTTTCGAACTGGCAGACGCGGCCTGAGGCCAAGGGCAAGGACTGCTGGACCGTCGGCCGACCGTCAGTCGACCCGGCCAACCCGAAGAACCTCGCCGTGGCCGCCGGCGGCGAAGCCATGATCAACGTGGTGAGCGCTTTCGGCCAGAGCTGGGACATCGCCACCACGAAAAAATTCGCCGGGCCGATCCGCATCGAGGTCGAACTGATGGTCCCCAAGGACTCCAATTCCGGCGTCTATGTCATGGGCGAATACGAGGTTCAGGTCCTCGACAGTCACGGCAAGGCCGACAAGGACATGGGCGCCGGTGACATCGGCGCCATTTACAACGCCGCCGTGCCCAAGAAAAACGCCTCCCGCCCGCCCGGCGAATGGCAGAAACTCGTCATCGAATTCGCCCCGCCCCGCTTCGATGCCGCCGGCACCAAAAAGGAAAATGCCCGGTTCCGGAAAGTGGAACTCAACGGCGCCGTCCTGCACGAAAACCTTGAGATCCAGGGGCCGACGCCGGGCGGACTGACCGGCAAGGAGGCCGCCGAAGGGCCGCTCATGTTCCAGGGGAACCACGGGGCCGTGGCTTACCGGAATGTCAGGATAACCCCGCTGCCCTGACTGCCGGCGCCCAGCAGGCGCACTTCCCGCCACCATCTCCCCGGCTGGCATGGCCGCCGCTTTTCCGTGCACGGCGGTCGTCCGGGTAGCGCCGCCGGCCCACTCCGCGGTTGGCAGTCTCAGTTGATGATGCACAACCGTTTCAGCAGCTCTTCCTTGTACCCCTGGCTGATCGGCAGCCGGTGCTTGCCGACATGCACAGAGCCATCCTCGATTTTGGCCAGGTGAGCGCGGTTGACGAAGTAGCTGCGGTGAATCCGGATAAAATCCTCCGGCAGAATTTCCTCCAGCCGCTTCATGCTGATCAGGCTGAGTACCGAGGAATCAGTGCTGATGAATTCGACGTAATTCGACTCCGCGCGCAGGATCTGCAGTTTTTCCAGCTCGATGCGCACAATCCGGGTGCCGTCCTTGACAAAAAGCTCGCGCCCGGCGGACATCGGCCGCTGGGAGGCGGACACGCTTGACTCCTCGCCATCAGCCGGCCGCGGCGGGATCCGGCGGTCCTTGAGGCGCTGGACGGCCTGGAGGAACCGCGGAAATTCCAGCGGTTTCACGAGGTAGTCGACGACGTTGAAGGCGTACGACCGCGCCCCGAATTCTTCGCTGGCACTGATGATGACCAGCGGCAGATCCCGCGGCAGCGAGGCGATCAACGAAATGCCGTCGAGCCCGGGCAGCTGCAGATCGAGAAAGGCCGCGTCAATCCCCCCGCCGGACAAAAGCGACAGCGCGGTCACCCCGTCCCCGGCCTTCAGGCAATAGTCCACCCCCTCGATCCGCCCGAGAAAACTCTCGACGGTCTCACACACCAACGGATCGTCATCCACCACCAGAAATCGCATGGCCGGGTATTGAGCGGTGCTTTTCCGCCGGCGTCCAAGAAAATTCCGCCAACCACCCGTCCGGCGGGGCGAACCGGCCCGGCGCCGGTGCCTTCGCCGTCCGGCGGCGTCAGCACCGCTGGTCAGCCAGCCAGGCCAGCAGCTGGCGGACGTCGTCCGGGTCGCGGGCCATCCAGTGGGCGGCGCTCGGCCGTGACGGCCCGATCGAAACCGAGATCCCATTGGGGATCGCGCGGAAGGCCGCCTCGTCCGTAGCGTCGTCCCCCAGGTACAGCACGGCCGAGCGAGGGATACCGAGGCAGCCGGCAATCCTTTTCAAAGCCTCACCCTTGTCCCAGGCGAGATCCGGCAGAATCTCGACCACCAGATGGCCCGGTTGCAGACGGAAAGCGCCATCGACCGCCGCCACCTCCGTCACCGCCCGGATGATGCGTTCCCAATCGGCCGGATCCACCCGCCGGTAGTGGACGGCGAGCGCCAACCGTTTGTTCTCGACGAGCAGCCCGGGAATCCCTCCGAGCCGGCGCTCGAGAGCGGTGGCGATAGCGGCGAGGCGTGGCTGCAGTGTGGCGGCCTGGGCGCGGTCGCCGTCGAGGCCGTGCCCCGCCAGTTCCAGCCCATGGGTGCCGGCGAAACAATCGACGGCGACCGGCACCCGTCCCTCGACGTCGGCGAGCGCGCGGCCGCTGATGATGGCGAGGTGCACGCCGGCCTCGGTGGTCAGCTGGCGCAGGACGGCGCAGGTTTCTTCGGGCAACCGGACGTCCTCGGGCCGGGGCGCGAGCGGAGCCAGGGTGCCGTCGAAATCGCAGGCCACGAGCAGGCGGGGCGGAGCGCTCAGGCGTTCGGAAAGCCGTTCGCGGTCTTCAGTCCAGTGGCTCGGGATCAGGTCCGGGTTCATCGGGGAGTTCGAAGTGGAGCAGGTTGGCGATAATTTTCCCGGCCCAGCGATAGACGTTGTGCGTTCGGATGGTGTCGCGCATCCGGGTCATGCGGCGGGTCCGCTCGACAGGATCCATGAGCAGCGCGTCGTGAATGGCGTCGGCAATTTCATGGGTGGCATATGGGTTGACACCGATCGACTCGCGCAGCTCGCGGTGGGCGCCGGTGAACCGGCTCAGGATGAGAACCCCGTCGCCGTCAAACCGGCTGGCGCAGTACTCCTTGGCCACCAGGTTCATGCCGTCGTGCAGCGGGTTGATGACCATGAATGAGGCGAGGCGGAGCAGCGCGGTCAGCTCGACCGGACCGAGGTGGCGGTTGATCAGGTGGACCGGTTTCCACGAGTCAGTCGACCACCGCGTGTTGACGGCGGTGGCCAGCGCGCACGCCTCCTGCTCCACTTCCTGGTACGCCCGCAGCTCGGATCGGCTGGGGGCGGCGATCTGGACAAACGACAGGCGGCCGCGCCAGAGCGGGTGCCTTTCGAAGAAAAGGTCGATGCCGCGGAGGCGGTCGGCGATGCCCTTGGTGTAGTCCATGCGCTCGACGCCGGCGCCGATGACGACGTCCGGAGTCAGGCCCAGCCGATTTCGCCACCCGAGCATGGCGGTCTCGACCTCCGGGCTGCGGGCGAGCGATTCCTGGCTGGCGAAGTCGATGCTGATGGGAAACGGCCGGACCATGGTTTCGCGGCCGCCGCGGGCGATGGTCCAGTGCTCGCGGTCGACCTTGGCCTCGATGTGGCGGTCGACGGTTTCGAGGAAGTTTTGGCAGTGGTGCCGGATGTGGAAGCCGAGCAGGTCGTTGCCGGTCAGGCCGTGGAGCAGCTCCTCGCCCCACGGGAAGATGCGGAACGTTTCGCGGCCGGGCCACGGGATGTGCCAGAACTGGGCGATGATCATGCGCGAGCGGGCGGCCTCCTTCAGCAGGCGCGGCAGCAGGCAGAAGTGGTAGTCCTGGATGAAGACGAACGTCGGAGAA
>JALRGF010000642.1 GCA_023253495.1 Verrucomicrobiales bacterium | reverse complement strand
TCAATTTTTGCGATCGCGATCGCATAGGAAATATTGCAATGGTGTGCCAATTTCGTGCTGTGCCGTATCGCATTCCCATATTTTTGGGCAATGACGCGTTTGGACATGCCCAATGCATGTTCCCGTGACTTGGGAGTCTCGCGTGACCTCAAGTATAACTTGGGCAATATGCGAATGACATAAGCAAAAAATTCCATAAGGAAACTGAAGTACCTGATGTTCCGTTGGACTCGATCGTTAGTCCCGGATGATGCGGTCGGCATCCTCGAGGGCCTTGTCGTTGACCTCCTCGGCCGCGGCCAGGGCCTGACGGGTGCAGACCTCGTCCACGGCCGCGGCGGCCGCCCGTGCTCCAGCACCACCCCATCCCCGGGCACAATGTGCCGCCCGACCATCGATTCATCCTCCACCCGCAACGCAAACGTCCGCGGCGTCACCTTCATCCCCAATCCACCCAATCCCTCCACCCCCACCGGACAACACCCGCGGAACCGCGGCGCCTCCACACCCCGCACCCCGCGCGCCGCGCGCACCCCGCCCCGCCCCGCTTTTCCCGCCACCAATGATGTCGTGTCCTTGAAATGCATATGTGAATAGTGTTCTAAAAAGCATTTCTGTCAACCGGATTCCTCCGACCCTGCGCGCGCCGGCCCGGAACGGAGCGGGGACATTCCTGTCCCCGCTCTTTCCGGCCAAGGGGGCAGGAATGCCCCCTCTCCTTTTGCCGCCATCCTCACCAGACCGGATTGATGGACGCCCACGACGGAACCTCACCCAGGCCTGACCCGGCACAGCAGGGGTGTCGTCTTCCTGTGTCCGGCTGGCATCTGCCGAAGGGTTATGAACCCGGTTATTGTGAAAAAAATGTCACATCCCGCAGCTTGCTGTTGAGGTGACTTCAGCAGGCATGCGCGATTTCACCGGAACTTGGCCGACAGACAATCCCGGGTTGAACTGTCTGCGGAATCGCACTCCGGTTTCCGCTTGTTTTCGCGTTTGGGTTGGGTCATGTCGCGATCGTGTCCAGGCCACGTGTCGTCATCATCGGTTCCGGCATCATCGGTCTCGCCCATGCCATCACGGCGGTCGAGTCGGGATTTGAGGTGGTGCTGTTCGAGCGTGATGCGCGGGCCTTGGGAGCATCGGTCCGGAATTTCGGCACCCTGTGGCCGATTGGGTGCGCATTCGGTCCGGAGCGGGAGCAGGCCCTGTTCGGCGTGCAGCGCTGGAAGGAGGTTGCGGCACAGGCGGGGATCTGGACGAGTCCGAAAGGCTCGCTGAGCCTGGCGTACCGGGAGGAGGCCTGGGCCGTTCTGAACGAGTTTGCCGCCCGGCACCCGGCCTTCGAGCTGCTGGAGCCACCCGAGGTGCTCAGCCGCTTTCCGGCGGCGAATGCAAAGGGGCTGCGCGGGGCGCTTTACAGCCCGCATGAGACCGTGGTTCATCCGCCTTCGGCCATTGCGGCCTTGACTGAATACGCCGGATCGCTGGGAGTGGAAATGCATTTTGGCACGCCGGTGGTGAAGGTGCATGAGGATGAGGTGGAGACGAGTCACGGGCGGAACCTTCGCTTTGACCACCTCGTCATCGCGGCCGGGGAGGAGATGCGTCTGCTCTTTCCCGGGGAGCTGGCGGCAGCCCAGGTTCACAAATGCCGTCTGCAAATGATGCGCACGGTGTCGCAGCCGCAGGGATTTGAGCTGGGAGCGATCTTCGTGGGCGACCTGACACTCTGCCATTACCCGGCCTTCCGGGATTGCCCGAGCACGCAGGCGCTGCGGGTGCGCCTGGAGGCCGAGCTGCCCGGGCACCATCGCCGCGGCGTTCATGTCATCGCGGCACAGCATCACGATGGTTCGCTGACGCTCGGTGACTCTCATGAGTATGGAAACGACCTCGCACCGGATAGCCTGACGGAAGTGGATGAGCTGATTCTTGACGCGCTGCGCGATTTCGTCCGCGTGCCGGATCTGCGGATCGCCTCGCGCTGGCAAGGTACCTATTTGAAGAGCAGGCTGGGTCAGACGCAGGTGGTGCTCCATCCGCGCCCGCGTGTGACCCTGGTCACGGCGATGGGCGGCCTTGGCATGACTCTTGGCTGGGGACTGGCTCGTGAAACCATTGCTTCCTGGAGCACACCATGAAGGATATCGCACTCGTGATTTTTGACTGGGCGGGCTCGCTCGTGGATTTCGGCTGCCGCGCACCGCTGGCGGCCTTTCACAGGGCCTTTGAAAACGCCGGCCTGCCGATCAGCGACGAGATCGCCCGCAAACCGATGGGTGCCCACAAGCGCGATCATGTGCGCGAAATTCTTCTGTATCCCGAGGTTGCCGGACGTGTTCGCCGCGAGCTGAAGCGCGAGCCCGGCGAGGACCTGGTCCAGACGATCTATCTGGACTTCGCCGGATTGCTGCCAGGGTTGCTTCCCGCCCATGCCGCGCCGATTCCGGGGGCCGTCGAGACCTTGCGCTGGCTGCGCGAGCGCGGCATCCGGATTGGCAGCACCACGGGCTACACGCGTGCGATGATGGATGTGCTGGAACCCCTGGCGCGCGCGGCGGGCGTGGATCCCGAGTTCGTCATCTGCGCCGACGAGGTGCCGCAGAGCCGCCCCGCGCCCTGGGCCTGTCTCCGCATCGCCGAGCAGTGCGGTGCGTATCCGATGTCGCGCTGCGTAAAGGTCGGCGACACGCCCGCTGACATGGCTGAGGGGCGCAATGCGGGCATGGTCTGCATCGGCCTGAGCGAGTGCGGAAACGAGGTGGGGCTCAGCATGGAGGCTCTCTCAGCATTGGATGAAGCCACGCGCCGCAGCCTCATTCGCGACGCGGAAAAACGTCTGCGCGAAGCGGGAGCGGATGCCGTGCTGCCCGGCGTCGCCGGGTTGCCCCGGTGGCTGGAGATGTCGTGAAAGCCCGTGCCGCCATCTTTGACCGGGCCGGGCAACCCTGCCGTATCGAGGAACTGCCTTTGCCTGCGCGGCTGAATGCGGGCGGGTTGCTGGTGGAGATTTCGGTGGCGACGATTTGCGGCTCGGACCTGCATACGCACGCCGGCAGGCGCACCGAGCCTGCTCCCTGCGTCCTCGGCCACGAAGGCGTGGGCCGGGTGATCGCGGTCGGGGAGGGGCGCGAGGGATGGCTGCACAGGCGGATCACCTGGAGTTCGACCGACAGTTGCGGTGTTTGCCCGCCCTGCACCGAATGGCAGATGCCGCAAAAGTGCGAGCGCGTTTTCAAATACGGCCACGCCGCGCTGGACGAGGCGAGCGGACTGCATGGAACGTACGCCACGCATATCGTGCTGCGCGCCGGAACCCACCTCGTGGAGGCGCCGCGGCACGTCCCTGATGCGGTGGTGGCGTCCGCGAATTGCTCGCTGGCCACGATGGCCAATGTCACGGAGCATTTGCCTTCGCCCTGCCACGTCGCTGTCGTGCAGGGAGCGGGACTGTTGGGCCTGCACGGCTGTGCCTTGCTGCGGGCGGCGGGCGTTCGCCGGGTGATCGTCGTCGACACGGATGACGTCCGGCTGGCACGGGTGGCGGAGTTTGGCGGAGAGGCCGCGATCAGCGGGGATGTCGCCTCACGCCTTGCCGACGTGGTCATCGAGGCGGCGGGGGAGCCATCCATCGTGAAGGAAGGGATGCGAATGCTGCGCCCGGGCGGGCACTACCTTCTCGTCGGCATGGTGCATCCTGATTCGGCGCTCGGAATCACCGGCGAGGCGGTCATTCGCACCTGCGCGAGTCTGCGCGGTTTTCACAATTATGCCCCGCGCCATCTGGACCGGGCGGTGGCCTTTCTGAGTGAATCCGCGCTGCCTTGGGCTTCGTTGGTCAGTCCGCCGCTGCCGTTGGAGCACTTGGAGGAAGGCTTTGCGCTTTCCGCGACCCGCCGATGGGCGCGGGTGGCGGTGGCGATGGCTTGGTGACAATAATGTTTGTTGTCAGCGCGTCCCTGACGGCCAGTCGTTGCGGAGTGTCCATCCTTTCACTCGAGTCCGCGCGTTGTGTCGAAACCATGAACGCTCATGCCAGCGCTGGTTTGGTCGCCTGCTTCGTTCAAGGTGCCGAGGTGCAGGACGAGAACCGCGGGCATCGTGGCGCGCCTGAAATCAAGCGGTGGTTGCAAGGGGCGTTTGTGAATGATATGCCCGCTTCCGGAAGTGCCGGATATCGCCACGGCTGGCACAGGGGCGGTGGTCGCCGGGCCGGTATCAGGTGTCTTTCCCGGCAGTCCGGTCCTCCTGCTTTCTTATCTCACCCTGGCCGACGGCTTGATCATGGCACTCAAATGAGTGGTCCGGGTGGTCGATGCGCTTGCTTCTCCGGATCATGAAACCCTGCTCACTCGACGACGTGCTCGCCACCTACCGTGAACACGGTCACCGCCACTACGGCGAGGACGTGACGGAGCTTCAACATGCGCTGCAATGCGCGACCTTTGCCCAGCAGGCGGGGGAGCCGCCGGTGGTCATCGCCGCAGCCTTGCTGCATGATTACGGGCATCTGTGCCATCAACTCGGAGAAGACATCGCGGAGCAGGGCGTGGACACCCGGCACGAGCACATCGGCTATCACAAACTGCGCGGACTGTTTGCCGGGGAAATCGTCGATGCGGCCCGCCTCCATGTGGCAGCCAAGCGTTACCTGTGCCGGAAGGAGCCGGACTATCTGGCGGGACTGTCGCAGGCCTCAATCACGAGCCTGCGACTGCAAGGCGGGCTGATGAATGATCAGGAGGCGCGAGAGTTTGAACGCGAGCCGCACTTCGAACTCGCCGTGCGGGTGCGGCGCTACGACGACATGGGCAAGGTTCCGGACATGGCGACGCCTGACCTCGAAGCCTTCGTCCCGGTGCTGCAACGCTTTCTCCTTTCACCGGCATGACGCATCACGGCACGCTCGCGCGATGGATGGCCCGGCCATGGTTTTTAACCGTGTGGTGCGTGCTGGCGGCCTTCGGTGCTTATGCGAGCATGTATGGCTTTCGCAAGCCGTTCACAGCTGCGGGATTCGGCGGCGCGGAAGCGAAGGCATGGCTGGTTACGGCCCAAGTGTTTGGGTACATGTTTTCGAAGTTCATCGGCATCAAAGTTATTGCCGAAATGACCGCAGCACGGCGTGCCCGGGTATTTCTGACCCTCATCGCGGTTGCGGAGGCCGCGCTGCTGCTCTTTGCCCTGACGCCGGGGCCGTTCAACGCAGCCTGGCTTTTCGTGAACGGACTGGCGCTGGGCATGGTCTTCGGCCTCGTGCTCGGTTTTGTTGAAGGAAGACGCCTGACGGAGCTGTTCGTCGCTGGCTTGTGCGCCAGCTTCATCCTGGCGGATGGATTCACCAAGTCTGTCGGCTCCCTGCTGCTGCAGAGCGGCATTCCGGAGCGCTGGATGCCCGGCGTCGCCGGACTTCTCTTTGCGCTGCCGTTGCTGGTTTTCGTGTGGATGCTTCAGCAGATCCCCGCACCCACGGATCAGGACGAGGCCGCTCGTTCCCGTCGCAGTCCGATGACGCACCGCGAACGTCTTGCCATGGTGCGCAGGCATGGCTTCGGATTGTTCGGCATCGTGCTCGCCTATCTGCTCATCACCATCTTGCGCAGCATCCGTGCGGATTTTGCGCCGGAAATTTGGGCCGGCCTCGGACTTGGCAATCAACCCGCGGTTTTCACACAATCGGAGCTGTGGGTCACTCTCGCCGTGGTGATCGCGAACGGCACACTTGTGCTCGTGCGCGACAACCGACGCGCGTTTCTCGGCGGCCTGGGCTGGTGCGCGACAGGGCTCGTTTTGGCGCTCCTCGCGCTGGCAGGCCATCGAGCCGGCTTTCTGACGCCGTTTGCGTTCATGGTATTGCTGGGCGTGGGCATGTACGTGCCGTATGTGGCGGTGCATACGACGATATTCGAGCGCCTCATCGCGCTGACTCGGGAGCGAGGCAACATCGGCTATCTGATGTATCTCGCGGATGCCATCGGCTACCTCGGCTATGTGGGCGTGATGCTGTCGCGCGGGGCCTTTCCCGCCAAGGAAGACTTCCTCTCGTTTTTTCTTCCGCTCGCCGACTGGCTTCTCGGGGCCGCCTTGGTGGCCGTGGCGGGTGCCTGCTTTTATTATGCGCGGCACGTCCACGACGCCGAACAAGCCGGTCATGCGATGGCAGAACGGTCTTGATCGTTGCGCATCACGGGGTCGCGGGCGTCGATATTCAGGGGCGGAATTTCCGAGACAAGAACCTGTTTCCGGACGCCGAAGGGCGCACAGGATGGTCTTGGTTCGATGCGTGTTGACCTGAATCGCAGACTGGATTGATTCTGATCTGCTCAGGCGCAGAGCGGATTTCTCACCGGGAAAAATCATGTGCGTCGCCTTCATCAGCACGGTGTCGCCGCATGTCGAGTGGCGAGGAGGCGCTGCGAAGCGGGGACATAACGGAGCGGGGACATTCCTGTCCCCATGCAGAACGGAGCAGGGACATTCCTGTCCCCCTTCATCCCAAAGTGGCATAAAAAAAACGGCTCCCGGAGATACCGCCCCTCCAGTCCGGCCTTCACCGGATTCTCGCGGATGCAGGCCGCCACTTTGAAAAAGTGACGATCGCTCCGGATCAGCCGGTCCCAATACTCGTCCTGCCACAACGATCCGCGCCGACCCAGCCGCTGGTTGATCGCCCGCGCCGAAAACCCTTTTTGGGACACCATCGTCCATCCGATGGCTTGCGCGTACGGAAGGACCCGGGCGAGCACGGTTTTGGACTCGGAGGGGGTGGGCATGCGAGCGGGGGCTGTTTGACGCGGGTCTTCGCGGTCATCCGTTTGTGAAGGAGGGTGCGGAAGAGGCCTTGCAGGGTATTGTGTTTTGAGGCCGCCGGGTCGTGCCTGGTGTCGATTCATGCAGGTCCGTCGGTGGCAGCGGCATCCGGGTGTTTTTCACGGCACCGACGTTGAAGTGCTGCGGTGCGGGTTGTTCGCTTCTTCGGAGAAATAAACCATCGGTTCGGATTGAATCCGAATCTCCGCGGGAGTTCCGGTAACGGAACGCAGGAACGCCCTCTTTCACAGAGGGGCTGGATGGTTTGACGACGATGCCGACACGAAAAACCCCGTGCGCTCTTGTCGCCGGTTTTTCGGCGTGGATCATGTCGACGCCGTGCTGGAGCGGCGCGCCCCTGGTGCCGCGATCAGCGAGGAGCGGCTGAAGGAGCTGAAGCGCACCGCCGCGCCACAGCCGCTAAGTTACATAAAAAAGAAAATGGCGGAGAAGACGCGAGCGGGCGCCGGGAGGCTGGAGCGGGAGCCGGCACGCTGCTGGCCGGAGTGGCGGGATGATCCGCACCCCTTTCGAGAACATGAGCCTATGTTAAAGGGAGGTTTCAGCACTGAATAACCGCAAGCAGGTTTGCCCCGCCGGCGGTGCCGCCTTCCATTCGGTGGCAGCTGAAGTCTCTGCCGTCGGCAACCGAGTTGATCCAGACCTCCCAGCTTTCCGGACTCCAGAACTGCACATGTCCCGAGAACTGATCAAGGCGCCCGTCGGGGACTGTCAGTACCACTATTCCGCCCTCACGGGTGCCGAGAAGCAGATTTTTCACAGCCCGATCGGGATACAGAAGATGCTCCAGCGTCTGGGAGCAGACTGTCATATCGTGCTGACGTGGCAATCTGTTGTAAATGTCCTGTTGTTCATATTTGGCCTGAGGGCATCGGGACTGAGCGGCCTCGAGACCGGTGATTGAAAAATCGTATCCGAAGCATTGCACGTTTTTGAAATTTTTCCGTGCCTCGGCCACAAGATATCCAAGACCACATCCAACATCTCCGAAAACATCGGAATCGTTGACCGTTCGGGATGCCATGATCAATTCGATGATGCGCTGATTGAGTCGCTCGCGCTGCGGCGAATAGTAACTGTCGAGCACCCGGGAGCTGGAAAATTTTGCGTCCCAGCTCGCCTGCGAATTGTGGGTTATCGCATCGTCTTTGCGCGAGGGGGGAGATACGGATTTTTTCGCCCGGACAATTCGCCATGGGGTGAGTGACACCCCCCGTTTGATCAATTTTTTAAACATTTTCACCTTGCGTAGATCTTATTGAGGTTCAGCTGCGTCGAGTCGCCAATCGGTTGCGCGGAAAGCGATGCCCGGATTCCGGACTTACAGAATCACCGGGTGCTGCTCGTTGCAATCAGTTCTCCAAGGTTTCAACCGGCAACGTCAGGCGCAGGCGAGGTGGGGGGAACTGACGCGTTGACCGGGATAACGATACGCGCTGGTCCCGCGCGCGTCGCCATCCGTCAGGATGCCTGCCATCGGCAGGGAGCGGGCCGGAGCGTCGGTGGCGGTCGAAGTCTGCGGCCAGGACGGTTGGGCGGAACCAGGACACCGGGGCCACCAGGACACCGGGGCCACCGGGATGCTGGAGGCCGCCAGGGAGCACGCCGGTCCGGCCGGGCGCGCGGACAGCGGCACATTTTCCGGTTTCCATGAGGGCGACGAGGGCAGGCGGCTGTGAGGGGCAAGTGACGGGCGGTGCGCGCGGCGCGGGCGGTCGTCGATTCCCGTGGATTTTCCGTGCGGGCGGCTAGGCTGACGGGATCCGGTAATGACGACACGCATTCGATCGATGGCGCGATTTCTGTGGCGTTGGCTGCGGGGGCTTTTTGGCGACCCGCGCTATCAGGTGATGGCCGGCATGGTGGCGGTGGCGCTGGTGCTGGGGGACCGGCTGTTTCCGTTCTCGAGTTTTCCGATGTACGGCGGGTTTCCGGACCGTACGCATTACGTGTATCTGGCGGACGAGGCGGGGGTGCCGCTGCCGATGCATGATTTTTTCGGATACCGTACGACGAAGGTGAAGCGGATCTACAGCAGCGAGATGCGGGATATTTACAAATCGTTGAAGGCTGGGGCGGGTGAGGAGGACGAGGTCGAGCTGCATACGATGACGGCGGAGCAGTTGCGTCCGGCGGGGGATGCCACGTTGCGGTGGCTGGTGGCCAATGACCGCCGGCGCAAGCAGCGGAAGGGGGCGCCGGTGCCGCCGTTGCGGTTGTATCATGTGGATGTCGACGTGGGGCCGGACGGGCGGTTGCGCCGGGCGGCGAAGCTGGTGGGCGAGTACGCGGGAGGCCCGTCGTGAGCGGGTGGTTGAAGCGGTGCTGGGCCGTGCTGTGGGCGCGGGAGACGGTTGTTTTCGGGCGGTGGGAAATGGTGTTGATGCGGATCCTGTTTGCGTTGGTGATGTTTGATGCGGGGTCGAAGGTGCTGGTGGCGGCGCGGTCCGGGGAGGCGGGGAAAGTGCCGTGGACGCGGGTCGAGGTGATTCCGCGGGTGGCTCCGTTTGCGGCGCAGCCGAAGCCGCACGGGCTGGCCGTGCCGCTGGAGAAGCTGGGGGTGGAGCTGACGTTTCTGGGGCGTCCCGGGCCGGCGTCGGTGGTGTACTCGGGGTTTGTGGTGGCGGTGGTGCTGTATGCGCTCGGGGTGGCGTTGCCGGTGGCGTTGGGGTGGATGTTTTTCTCGCTGCTGCTGCACGGCACGTTTCACAATTCCCAGGGGTCGATTCACCATCATCTGCAGTTGATCACGTGTGTGGTGGGCGCGCAGTGGGTGGCGAGTGTGCTGGCGGTGTGCCGGCGTGGCGGGGCGCGGGGGTGGTTCGGGCTGGATGCGGGTTCGGAAAACCGGATGGTCAACTGGACGCAGCAGGTGATTGCGGCGGCCTATGTGGTTTCCGCGTTGAGCAAGCTGGTGATCAGCAAGGGGCAGTGGATGTGGGAGACGCCGCGTTTCGGGATTCAGCTCGCGAAGGCGGTCGATCAGGATTTTTACGACCACTTGAAACCCGGAACGGAGACCCCGGCGTGGCTGCCGGACTGGTTGCTGGAGCATCCGTGGCAGGCGCGGATGATTTTCGGGCCGGCGCTGCCGCTGGAATTCTTTGCTTTTCTGGCGCTGCGCAACCGGGTGATGGGAGCGGTTTATGCGTTGGCATTGATTGCGTTTCACCTGTCGGTTTCAGCGCTGATGAGCCTCGATTTCCGCTACAATGTGCAGATGATGACGGTGTATCTGGTGAATGTGCCGTTCTGGCTGTGGTGGTGGAGTGCCGGCCGGCGGCGGCAGCCGGTGATTGACCCGGCTTGAGGTGTGGGGCATGGAGGCAGCATGACGCCACCACCTCCCCACGGGCACGCCTTTGAGCCGGTGCGTTTTTTTGCGGGGTGGGATCAGCCGTTGGTGGACGCGATGGTGGCGTATCTGGCGGATGGCTGGAACGGGGAAGGGGTGCTGGATTTGAGTGACCGGATGGTGCTGGTGCCGACGCGTCAGTGCGGGCGGCGGCTGCGCGAGGCGTTGGCGGAGCGGGCGGCTGTTTCCGGCTCGGGGGTATTTCCACCGCGGGTGCTGACGCCGGAGGCATTTGTGGCCGAGGTGCGACCGGAAGGTCGGCGGGTGGCCACGGCGATGGAGTCGCTGATGGTATGGGCGGCGGTGCTGGTGGGGGTGCGTGCGGAGGCGTTTCCATCGTTGTTTCCGCAGGATCCGCCGCGGCGGGATCTGTCGTGGGCGCTGGGGGTGGCCGAGCAGTGGCAGGAGGTGCGGCGGACGCTGGGGGAAGGCGGGCTGACAATGGGTGAGGCGGCCCGGCGGCTGGCGGCGGCGGGGCATCCTGAGAGCGCGCGGTGGGCCGATCTGGCGCGCCTGGAGAGCGAGTATCTGCGGCGGCTGGAGGAGGGTGTGCTTGAGGATGCGCCGGAGGCGCGGCGTCAGGCGGCCTCGGCCCCGGTGTGGCCGGAGGGGGTGCGGCGGCTGGACTGGCTGGCGGTGACGGATCCTCTGGAGGTGGCGGTGCGGGCGGCGGCGGATCTCGGGGGGCGGGGGCTGCCGGTGACGGTGGTCGTGGCGGCGCCGGCCGGTCGGGCGGGGGATTTTGATGCCTGGGGGCGACCGGATCCGGTGGTTTGGAGCGGGATGCGTGACCTGATGTTGCCCTTGGAGCGGATCCATGTGGCGGCCGGTCCCGCGGAGCAGGCGGCGGTGGTGCGCGGGCTGGTGGCCGGCCATGCGGATCCGGCGGCCACGCTGGGGTTGGGGGTGGTGGACGCGGAGGTGGCCGCTTTTCTGGCGGCGGGTGCCGGCGGTGCCCCGACGGCGGCGCTCCCGAGTGATCTGGCGGTTCACCGGCCGGAGGGACTGGCGGCGGGCGACCATGAAGTATGGCATGTGCTGGACGGGCTGGTGGGTGTGATGCGGGAGCGGTCGTTCCGGGCGTTGGGCCGGTGGCTGCGGTTTCCGTCGGTGGCGCATATGCTCCGTCGGCGGGCCGGGGTGGGGGCCACGCTGAGCCAGGCTGATCTGCTGAAGGCCTGGGACGCTTATGGGGCGGCGCACCTGCCGCAGTCGCTGGAGGACGGAGTGATTTTTGCGGATGAGGTGGTGAATCCGGTGGTGCGGGCGGCGGAATCGGTGGTGGAAGCGATGGCGGGGCGGCCGTTGGACGGGGCGGTGGCGCGGTTGTTGAGCGAGGTGTATGCCGGGCGAAGTTTTCCGCAGGCCTCGCCGGAGGGAGCCGTTTTCCGTGCGATGGCCCGGGAGTTGACCGGGTTATTGCAGCAGGCGGCCGAGGCGGTTTCCCTGGCCGGTCTGAAGCCGGAGCCCGCGGAAGTATTGAGTCTGGTGCTCGGTCAGTTGCGGCGGGTGCGGCTGGAGGTGGCCGAGCGGCGACCGGAGGCGGTGGATCTGAACGGCTGGCTGGAGCTGGCGTGGGAGCGGGCGCCGCATCTGGTGGTGGCCGGGGTGAACGACGGGCTGGTGCCGGAGGTGGTGGCGGCGGATGGGTATTTGCCGGAGTCGGCGCGGGTGCGACTCGGGTTGAGGCGGACCGATGCGGCGCGATTTGCCCGGGACGCGCATCAACTGCAGGTGCTGATCCGGTCGCGGGCGGCCGGGGGGCGGGTGGATGTGGTATTGGGGCGGGCCACGGCGGCGGGCGAGCCGTTGCGGCCGTCGCGGCTGTTGTTTCTGCGGCCGGACGATGAACTGCCGGAGCGGGCGCGGGTTTTGTTTGGTGGCGGGAGCCCGCCGGAGGTGCGGCCCTTGCCGGCGTGGCGGGCGGCGTGGCGGCTGCGGGTACCCGCGCCGCGGCGGATGGAGCGGTTGTCGGTGACGATGCTCCGGGCGTATCTCGCCTGCCCGTTTCGGTTTTATCTGCGGCATGGACTGGGCATGGAGTCGGTGGATCCGGAACCGCGCGAGCTGGATGCGGCGGCGTTCGGGCGGCTGTGCCATGCGGCGTTGAAGCAGCTGGCGGCGGAGCCGGCGATGCGGCGGGAGCGCGAGGCGGCGGTGATTGAGGCGTTTCTCGTTGACCGGGTGCGGCAGACGTTGCGGGAGAGTCACGGGACGCGGCTGACGGTGCCCTTGCGGGTGCAGCTGGCCTCCGCGGAGAAGCGGTTGAGTTCATTTGCCGCCTGGCAGGCGCAGAGTGTGCGGGACGGCTGGGAAACGATCCACGCCGAGTTGCCCCTGGAAAGTCTGCTGGGGCAGCCGTGGAAGATCAGGGGGGTGGAAATCCGGGGGGTGATCGACCGGGTGGACGCCCGCGGGGAGGAGCGGCGCATTCTTGATTACAAGACGGGCGATGCCCCACGGCCGGTCGCGGAGGCGCATCTCGGGAAGCCGTTGAGTGCGGCCCGTCTGGCGGCCGGCTGGCCGGCGTGGCAGTGCTGGCGCGATGCCAAAGGAAAGACCGGGGTGTGGCGCGACCTGCAGTTGCCGTTGTATGCGCTGGCGGCGCGCGAGGCGTGGGGGTGTCATCCCGAGACCGGCTATTTTCACCTGGCCAAGGCGCCGGACCAGTGTGACTACGAAGCGTGGAACGGCCTGACTCCCGAGCGGCTGGAGGAGGCGGCGGCGTGTGCGGAGGGGGCGATTGCGGCGATTGGCCGGGGTGAGTTCTGGCCGCCGCGGGAAGGCGGGCGGTATGATGATTTCGGTTGGTTGCTGGCCGGCGGGGATGCGGCGGCGGTGGTCGACCCTTCTGCGCTGACGATGCCATGAATCACCCTCCTGCTCTCACCCACGAAGCCATCCTTGCCTCCGCCGGCTCGGGCAAGACGCATGCCCTGGTCACCCGGTACCTGCAGTTGCTCGCCCGCGGTGAGGCCCCGGAGCGCATCATCGCACTGACCTTCACCCGCAAGGCGGCAGGGGAATTCTTTGACAAAATCCTTCAGCGCCTCGCCGGCGCGGCCGTGGACGAGGCGGCGCGCGCCCGGCTGGCGCTGGACGTCGGCCGGGCGGGGCTGGAGCGGGAGGAAGTTGTCGCCTGGCTGCGGCGGATGATCGAGGCGCTGCCGCGGCTCACGCTGGGCACCCTCGACAGCTTTTTCATCCGCATGGTGAGCGCTTTTGCGCTGGAGTTAGGACTGGGCGGACCGTTCACCCTGCTGGAGGGCGACGACATTGCGCGGGCGCGCGAGGAGTTGTGCCGGGGGCTGTTTCAGGGGATGCCCGCTGACCGCAGGGGGGAGCAGGATGATTTTATCGAAGCCTTCCAGCTGGCGACTTACGGGGTGGAGGAGAAGTCGCTGCATCGCGCCTTTGATTCCTTTGTCGAGGCGCATCACCACGCGTGGATGCAGGATCCGGTGCCGGAGAAATGGGGTCGGCCGACGGCGGTCTGGCCGCAGCTGCCATGGTATCTGCAGACAACGGCCGGCGATCCCCAGGCCTTGCTGGAAGCCTTTGCGGCCGCGCTGGAAGTCACGACGCTGAGCGATGCGCAGAAGAGAAAGCTCCTGGATGTCGCCACAAAACTGAGCGCGCACGTGCCCGGCACGGAGACATCAAAAACCTACAGCTATCTGCAGAGCAACATCCTGCCGTCGCTGGACGGTCTCCGGCGAGGGCGGGCTCAATTCAAGGTGCAGAAAATGCTGACCCTGGAAGGCGCGGCCTGCGAGGCGTTGACGGCGTTGATCGGACGGCTGCTGGCGGGCGAGGCCGATATGGTGCTCCGGCGCACCCGGGGGCTGGCCGCCCTGCTGGGTGACTACGAGAGCCAGCATGAAGCCGGAGTGAGGCGCGAGGGGCGGTTGACCTTTGATGACGTCAAATTTCTCCTGGCCCGCGGGGGACCGGGCGGGGACGGGCTGGCGCGGCTGGCGGTCGACGCGCGGCTGGACGCCCGCTACGACCATTGGCTGATCGATGAATTCCAGGACACCAGCCTGTTGCAGTGGGAGGTGCTGCGGCCGCTGGTCGAAGAGGTGCTGGAGGATCCGGAAGGCCGGCGCACGTATTTTCAGGTCGGCGACGAAAAACAGTCGATCTACCGCTGGCGCGGGGGCGAACCCGCACTCGGGCGGCATATCATCGAACGGTACCAGTTGCCGACGCGGCCGCTCACTGAATCGAGGCGCTCGGCGCCGCCGGTGATGGATCTGGTCAACGCGGTTTTTGGTGATGCCGGGGCGATGCGGTCGGTGGTGCCCACGGCGACGGCCGCGCGGTTCTATCCCGATGCGATGCGGCCGCAGCCGATGCATCAGAAGAGTGGGATTTCACCTGCTGCGCATGTC
>JALRGF010000508.1 GCA_023253495.1 Verrucomicrobiales bacterium | reverse complement strand
CGCGCAGGAAGCCGCAGAGGGTGATGCCGGCGGCTTCGGCGGTGGCCACGGCCAGGCTGCTGGGGGCGGAAATGGCGGCGATGACCGGGAGACGGGCGACCAGCGCTTTCTGGACCAGTTCAAAGGAGATCCGGCCGCTGAGCATGAGCAGGTGGCGCTCGAGCGGCCAGCGGCGCTGCAGCCAGGCATCGCCGAGCAGTTTGTCGAGGGCGTTGTGGCGGCCGACGTCTTCGTGGAGCGAGACCAGGGAGCCATCAGGGTTGAAGAGGGCGCTGGCGTGCAAGCCGCCGGTGGTGGCAAAAGTCGCCTGGGCCTCGCGCAGCGCATCGGGCAGAGCGAAAAGGGTTTCGGCGGGGACTGGCCTGCCGGAAAGCGCGTCCGCGGACAGCGGCGGGTGCTGGCGGAGAACCTCATCGACGATGGCCTTGCCGCACAGGCCGCAGCTGCTGGCGGTGAAGACGTGGCGGGTCAGCCGTTGGAAATCCACGGATTCCGGGCGGCGCATGAGGACATCGACGGCCGCGGGTGCCGTTCCGGCGGGTCCCGGCTGAGTGGCGGGGCAGATGGAAATTTCGAAAATGTCGTCCGGTGAGGTGATCACTCCTTCGCTGAGCAGAAAGCCCGCGGCCAGTTCCCGGTCGTGGCCCGGAGTGCGCATGGTGACGGCGACCGGGCGCCCCTCGACGCGGATCTCAAGGGGTGCCTCAATGGCCACGGCGTCGGACCGGACCTCCGCGCCGGACCGGGTCACGCGGTGGATAGGCAGGGTGGTCTGAGCGGCGGGCATGGAACGGCCCCAAGCGTGGAGTCGGAGGCGGCTGGCGGCAAGGAAAGACGCCGGGTGGCGGGGGTGGGGCGGGATTTCGGGTGGCGGGTCCGGCGTATCACCGGACAGTGGAGCCCATGATGACGTTGAAATCGGCCCTCGTTGGCTTCAAGGAATGGCTGGTGGTGTGCGACGCGCTCGGGGCGGGTCGTCAATCGGTCATTCTGCGCAAGGGGGGCATTGCAGAAGGGCGCGGGGGGTTTCAGTGGCAGCGCGACACCTTTCTCCTCTTCCCGACGCATTTCCATCAGCAGCGCGATCAGGTGCGGTGGGAGCCGGGCGCCGAAGCCCTGACTGATCTGGAACGACCGGACGAGGTGATCCTCCGGTTTGCCGCGCAGACAGTGTGGTCCGGACGGGTCGACGACTGGTTGAGCGCGGCGGCCCTGGCGCCGCATCACATCTGGACCGAGGAGGTGGTGCGCGACCGGTTCGGCTATGGCGGCGAAACCGGATTGAGTGTGGCAGTGGTGCGCGTGTACCGGCTGGCGAGGCCGGTGATTCTCCCGATGGAGAAGCGCTTTGGCGGGTGTCGATCGTGGGTCGACCTGCCGGAGGCGGGGGCTCCGGAAAGCGCGCCGGTGGAAATGCAGCCGGTGCTCGACGAGCCGGCTGACCATGCCCGTCTCGAGGAACTGGCCCGGGTTCTTCCGATAAACCGCCCCGCTGCCTGAGGACGGGGGGAGCGGCGGAGCCGTCCCTCCCGGTCGGGCTTCGGTCGGGCTTCGGGCGGGGCAGGGGAGGCTTCTCCGTGGATCAGATGAGCGCGTTCAATTTCTGGGCCAGGGTATCTTTCGGCATCAGACCGACGACCTTGTCCTTGACCTCACCATTTTTGAAGAACAGCAGCATGGGGATCGATTTGACGCCGAACTGCATGGCGAGGTCGCGGTTGTCATCGACGTTGACCTTGGCGATTTTCACCTTGTCGCCCAATTCGTCGGCGAGTTCGTCGAGGACGGGCGAGAGCATTTTGCAGGGGCCGCACCATTCCGCCCAGAAGTCGACGAGGACAGGTTTATCGGAGGCGGTGACCTCGGTGGCGAAGTTGCCTCCGGCGATTGTGACGATGGATGGATGAGCCATGGCGGAATGAGCAGGGGGTGTTGAGAGTTGGGTGGGTGATGTATGCGGCCCTGCGGAGCGATTGCAAACGGATGTTTCACGCGCGGTGGCAGCGGGTGGACGGGCGGTGGACGGGTCTTGCGCGACCCGCGGCGCTCTCTAGGGCTACGGGAGATTCTGACGCACCGGATTCATGATTACCTTTCTCAAGGGCCTGCTGGACGAAAGTTTTCCAAACCGCGCCGTGGTGGACGTCGGCGGCGTCGGGTATGCCGTGCATATTCCGATTTCGACGTACGATGCGCTGCCCGGGCCCGGGCAGCCGGTGCGGTTGTTCACGCATCTGCAGGTCCGCGAGGACGCGCATGAACTGTATGGATTTGCCAGCGAAGCCGAGCGGGATCTGTTCCGTCTGCTGATCAACCAGGTGACCGGGGTGGGACCGAAGCTGGCCCTGGCGGTGCTCAGCGGCATGCCGGTGGCCACCTTCAAAGCGTGCGTGGCCGGCAATGATCTGGCGGCCCTCGGGCGGATCAAGGGAGTCGGAAAAAAGACGGCGGAGCGCATCGTGGTCGAGCTGCGGGACAAAGTGGGCGTGGCGGCCGCGTGGCAGGCGGCGGCGGCGGGGGCGCCGGCACGGCAATCGCAGGCCAACGACGCCGTGCTGGCGCTGGTGTCGCTGGGCTACCGTCAGCCGGATGCCGCGAAGGCGGTGGAGGCATTCCTGAAGGAAGCGGAGGGCGAGCCGGCGACCGACGCCATCCTGCGCGGCGCCCTGCGATTGCTGACCTCGTGATGATCACACCGGACACGCTGCGCGCGGCCTTTCCGGAGGAAGGTCTTTTTGCCGAGAAAGACTGGTTGCTTTCGCCGGAGCCGTTCCCGTTGTCGCCGGCGCTGGCACAGGAACTGGCCGGCCTCGGCCACCGCCTGCGCGTTTTCCTGCGGGCGGCCGACGCCTTGCATCATCGCAGTGTGAAAGGCCGGCTGCCGGACTGGATTGCCGGCACGGTGGATGCGGGCAAACCGGCTGACCTGCAGGCATGGGGGCGCGCGGCCGCGTTGCGCGGCGAGATCCCGCGGGTGGTGCGGCCTGACCTGCTGCTGCTGGATGGAGACAGCCTGGCGTTGAGCGAGCTGGACAGTGTGCCCGGCGGCATCGGGCTGACGGCCTGGCTTAACCGGGTGTACGCACCGGATTTCCACGATCTGGTCGGCGGGCCGCGCGGCATGCCGGACGGATTCGCCTCGATTTTTCCGGCGGGGGTTCCGGTGGATGTGGTGGTGTCGCGGGAGTCGGCCGGCTATCGACCCGAGATGGAGTGGCTGGCGGGCCAGCTCGGGCGCGACCGGTTCCGTGTCTGTGAGGCGGAGACGTATGCGGCCGACCCGGGGCGTGCGGTGTACCGGTTTTTCGAGCTTTTTGACCTGCCCAATCTGCCGGCGGCCGGGCCGCTGCTGGAAGCCGTGGCGGCCGGGGCGGTGCGCCTGACGCCGCCGCCGAAGCCATGGCTGGAGGAGAAGGCGTGGCTCGCGCTGTTCTGGCTGCGGCCGTTGCGCGAGTTATGGCGCCGCGAGCTGACCGACAACCAGCGGCGGCGGCTGGAGCGGCTGATTCCGTACACGTGGCTGGTCGACCCTGCGCCCTTGCCGCCGCACGCCGTGTTGCCGCGACTGGAGGTCAATGATTGGGATGAAGTGGCCGCTTTTTCCCAGAAGCAGCGGGAGCTGGTGCTCAAGCGCAGCGGCTTCCACGAAGAAGCCTGGGGGGCGCGCAGCGTGGTCATCGGCCATGATGTGGCGCAGGCGGAGTGGGCCGCGGCCCTGCGGCAGGCACAGGCTGATTATCCGACCGCCCCCTGGGTGCTGCAGGAATTCAAGCGTGCGCGGGTCGTCGAACATCCGTATTTCGATCCGGAGACCGGGGCGGTGCGCCGGCTGCGCGGGAGGGTCCGGCTCTGTCCGTATTATTTTGTGGCCGCGGCGGACGACTCGATCGTGCTGGGCGGGGTGCTGGCGACGATCGTGCCCGAGGACAAAAAAATCATCCACGGCATGAAAGACGCCATCCTGGTGCCCTGCCGGGTGGCGTCGGAGGCGGTCGGCTGATCCGGGAGTGTCACATCACGGCGCCGCGGGCGGAGTGCGGTTGAGTTCATCGAGCTGCCGGTTGAGCGTGCAGAAATCGTAGAGCCAGCCGACGAGGAACAAACCACCGGTGAGCAGCCAGATCAGGCCGGTGACGATCTTGCCCATGTAGAACCGGTGGATGCCGAAGGCGCCGAGGAACGTCTGGAGCAGCCAGGCGACCGAGTAGTCGTATCTTCCGGCCTGAAACCGGCGGCCGGCCTCGCGATCCATGGCGGGGATGAGGAAGAGGTCGATGAGCCACCCCACGCCGAGCAGGCCGAGGGTGCAGAACCAGAGGGCGCCGGTGACCGGTTTGCCGAAGTAGAACCGGTGCGAGCCGGTGAAGCCGAAGATCCACAAGAGATACCCGATGGTCTTGCTGTGGGTGTCCTGTTTGATGTTCATGGCGGAAAGATGGTGGCGGGGCGGGCGTTCGGCCATGAAAATCCACAGTCCTGTGTGTAGTCGGGTCGGTGGCGGGTGACGCTTTCCAGCCGTGAAATCATGGGTGTTCCGCAGGCAGGTCAAGGCAGGCGGTGGCGAGGGCGGCCATGCCTTCCTGGCGGCCGGCGAAGCCGAGTGTTTCGTTGGTGGTCGCCTTGATGCCGACCTGGACCGCGGTGATGCCGAGGGCCGCGGCGACCCGTTGTTTCATGAGCGGGACGTGAGGGAGGATTTTCGGGCGCTCCGCGATCAGGGAGGCGTCGACATTGTGGAGCGTGGCGCCGCGGGCGGCCAGTTCGGCGGCCACGCGGCGCAGGATGTCCAGACTGCTGATGCCGCGGATCGATTCGTCGCCGGGAGGAAAGAAGTGCCCGATGTCCGGCAGGCCGGCGGCGCCGAGCACCGCATCGGCGATGGCGTGGCAGAGGACGTCGGCGTCGGAATGGCCGTCGAGCCCGTGGTCGTGGGGGATTTCCACGCCGCCGAGAATCAGCGGGCGCCCGGTGGTGAGGCGGTGGACGTCGTAACCGATGCCGGTGCGGATCATGGGGTGGTCAGAAAAGAGGGGAATACGGAAGATGCAGGCTTGAGCGGGGGTGGGTACCGGACGGGTCGCCGGCCCGGGTGGCGCGGGCGATGGGCCCGGTCAGCAGAGCCCCTGGAGCAGACCGTTGCTGGCGCAGATGGAAAATTTCGAGGCGTCCGGGTCGCCGGTGACGCGCACCGCGCCGCCCGCCTCCTCGACCATGAGCCATCCGGCGGCGACGTCCCAGAGGCTGATGGATTCCTCAAGGTAAGCGTCGAGGCGACCGGCGGCGATGTAGGCCATGGCAAGGGCGGCGCTGCCGAGCATGCGGGTTTTGCGGACCTGGTGGGCGAGGCGCAGGTAGCGTTCACCGCCCGCCTTGATCGACTCGGCGGATTTTGAGAAGCCGACGGTGATGACGGCGTCGGCGAGGGCGGCGCGGGTGCTGACGCGGATCGGCTGGCCGTTTTTGCGGGCGCCATCGCCCTTTTCGACGGTGAAGAGCTCATCCTGCATCGGGTCGTAAATGACCCCGAGCACGATCTCTCCGGCGCGGCGCAGGGCGATGCTGGTGCAGAAATGCGGGATGCCGTAAAAGTAATTCACGGTGCCGTCGATCGGGTCGACGATCCACTGCAGATCGGCGGACGGGTCGCCGGCGCTGCCCTCCTCGCCAAGCACGCCGCTGTGCGGGTGGTCGCCCAGCAGGATCTCGGTGATGGCGCGCTGGCAGCTGACGTCGAGTTCGAGTTTGATGTCGTAGGCGAGCATTTCGCCGACGCCGAGTTCGGTTTCGAAATTGTCGCGTTGGATCCTCCCGGCGGTCCGGGCGGCGGTGATGGCGGAGTCGAGCAGTGAGGGCATGGATGCGTGGTTCGGGAGCGCGGATGGCGGTCTCGGGCAGAGAATATGGCGGCGGACGGGCGGTGGTCCACCCGGGATCATTCGGTCCGGAAGCGGACCCGGCAGGTCTTCTGCGGATCGCCTTTCCCGGGATGCGGCAGGAGGATGAACGTATCGGTGATGACCGGACCGAGCTCGGCGCCCTCAAGAATGGAAAGCCGGGCGGGGTCGAGACGGTCAGGCAAAAACTGGATGATCGGGCGCCCGCCGCGCTGACTGCCGTTCGAGTTGACCGTGTCAAAGCTGGCGGCCCCGGCGAGCGGGGTGACAACCAACGACCATTCACCTTCCGGAGAGCGGGTGAGCGACTGTTCCCAGTTGAGCGGGCCCGGGGCGAGGCGGGCCTCCCAGGCGGGATCGCCATAGAAAGCGACCGTATCGCGATCGAAGAGAAGGCCATGCCCGTCCATGCGGGAGAGCCCCATCCGGGCGCCGGCGGCGGACGGGGTGACGGGTCGGGAGCATTCGCCCATGTCGCCGATGACCTCTTCGCGGGCGACGTCCGGGAAGGCGGTTTCGAGGCGGTGGATGAGGGCGGCGTGGTTGGCGAAAAAGGCTTCGGTGAGCGAGTAGCGGCCGGGTTGCTCCACAAAATAATCAAGCACCCCCCATCCCATGTAGCCGTACCAAGTCGGTTTGGTGTATCCGAGCATCTGGCGGACGCCGACGCTCTTCATCCAGGCGAGGGCCATGGCGTCAGGGCCGTCGATGTGGCCCATGAGGCAATTGCCGATCGGCAGATAGACCTTCGGGTTCGGGCTGAGGACGGGGATGATGCGGCCCCCGGTGTCCTCACCGACCATGCGGCCGCCTTTCGATTTGAAGTATCCGTTTTCGTAGCGGAACCCGATCTGCCAGTCGCGTTCGGTAGCGTGGCCGGAAGTGACAAAGAGGTCGGGAGCACCGTCGTTGAGTGCGCGGACCAGCGCTTCGGTGGTGTCGTCCGGCGCCGTGGCAGCGGCCGGCGGCTGGCCGGGAAGTTTGCGCAGCGAATGCCCCTGTCTGAGCTCGTCGTAACAAATGCCTTCGGTGAGCCGGTCGAGGGCCAGTTCGGTGCCGGCGGCCGCCTTGCGCACGGTGAGCGGAGCGGTTTCCGAAGCGATGGCCAGGGCGTTGTCGGCATCGTGCCCGGTGAGGATGCCCCAGAAGACGTCGGTGTACGCGTCGTCGTCGAGGCGGCGGGTCAGCCGGTGCACCCGGGCGACGAAAGCGGCGGTGGCCTCGGACGGGGTGGCCACAAAACAGGCGTGGCGCGGAAAAGCCGCCTGCAGGCCCGGCAGCGCTTCATCCACGGCGGCCTCCCAGCGGACGAGGGTGGCCTGCGGATACTTTTGCATCAGGCGCTCGGCCACACGTTTCCACGCCGGGTCCTCCCATGTCCGGTTGGAGAGGACCACGGTGTAACCGGGGGCCGCGGTGGGCGGCGGGGGGACAGGAGCGGCGGCGGCGGTGCCGTTGGCGGCCGCGGAGAGGAGGAGGATCAGGGCGGAGCGGATCATGGATCAAGTGGCTGGTGACCGTCCGGCGCCGGCCGGGCCGGGTTTCAATTCGGCGAAGACGAGACGGCCGGCGGTTGTCTGGAGAGAGCTGCTGATGATGACGGAGACGGTGCGTCCCATGAGCGGGGCGGCGTGGTTGACGACAATCATGGTGCCATCGGGCAGGTAGCCGACCGCCTGGTGGGCGTCCTTGCCTTCCTTGGTCAGAGTGAGTTCGACCTCATCGCCGGGCAGCACGCTCGGGCGCAGGGCGCGGGCAAGGCTGTTCAGATTGAGGACCGAGACCCCCTGCAGCGCGGCGACCCGGCCGAGGTTCGCGTCATTGGTGAGCAGCCGGGCGCCCTGGGCGCGGGCGAGCCGGACGAGTTTCATGTCGGCCGGTCCTGATTCCGGCTGCTGTTCCTCCTGGATTTTGACTTCGGAAAGCGGGTGGGCGCGCAGCGTTTCGAGACATTCCAGTCCGCGGCGGCCGCGTTCGCGTTTGATCGGGTCCGGGGAGTCGGCGAGCCGGTGGAGTTCGTCGAGGACAAAGCGGGGCACGACGAGGGAGGCTTTCAGGAAGCCGGTTTCGCAGAGGGCGGGCAGGCGGCCGTCGATGAGGATGTTGGTATCGACGAGCAGGCGTTGTTCCTCGACGCCTTCCTGACGGAAGCGGACGTAGGGGATGAGCAAGGCGAATTCCTCGCGGTTGGAGCGGAGGGCGAGGGTGATGCCGAGGAAGCCGAAGGTGCAGTAGACCGCCAGCTGAAAGACCTGCTGGCGCTGGCGCTGGGCTTCGAGGTCGCTGGCCTGGAAGAGCGGGAGCTCACTCAGACCGATACGGGTGATCAGCCAGCCGCAGAAAAGACCGATCAGGAGCCCGGCCGTGGCCGATGAGAAAACACTGATGGTAAATCGGTTGAGCAGGATGTCGATCAGTGTGACAAGCGCGCCGGCGCCGGCGCCGGCGAGCGCGCCCTGCCACCACTGGCCCTGGAATGCCGGGGCGAGCGCCACGCCGAGCAGGCAGGCGAAGAGCACGAAGCCGGCGCGGGCGAGGCGGAGCGTGGTGGCGGGGGACATCAGACGGGATCGACCGTTGCCATCATGCACGCCCCGGGGTTTCCCGCCAGCACACAAGCGCCGGCGCCGGCATGGGCGGGGCGGGAAACTGTTTTTTGCTGTTTGCTCCGGGCATCATTTCCCCTGAGCGTGTCGGTCGCATGGCGCATCGCAAGGACCAAGGCGCGTGGCAGGAGACGCTGGAGGAACTCGAGCAGTACGCGGTCGAGGTGATTTTCGACCGGGCGCGCGGGTTCAAGGCGGCCGTTCTGCGTGCGGTGTTGTGGGTGTTGTCGCTGGTCTTCCGCGGGCTGGTCTGGCTGCGGCATTTGCTGTACCGGGTGCGGTTCCTGCTGCGCGACCATCACCTGGGCACGCTGATCATCTGTGTCGGCAACCTGACCATGGGGGGGACCGGCAAGACGCCGGTGGTGGAGATGCTGGCGCGGGCGCTGCGCGACCGCGGGCGCCAGGTGGCCATCCTGAGCCGCGGATACAAAAGCGCGCGGCCGAAGCGCCGGAAATTCTCCCTGCAGCAGCGGCTCGGCGCCTGGTGGACGCACCGTCCACTCCCACGGCCGGGCCCGCGCGTGGTCTCGGACGGACGTTCGGTGCTGCTGGATTCGCGTCTGGCCGGTGATGAGCCATTTATGCTCGCCCGGAATCTTCCGGGAGTTTCGGTGGTGGTGGACAAGGACCGGGTCAAAGCCGGCCTGCATGCAGTCACGGGGTTGGGAGCCGACACCCTGCTGCTGGACGACGGATTCCAATACTTGCGGCTCCGGCACCGGCTGGACCTCGTGCTGGTGGACGCCAGCCGACCATTCGGAAACGGCCATCTGATTCCGCGCGGCACCCTCCGGGAGCCCCGGCGGCACCTCAAGCGGGCGAGCTATATTTTTATCACCCGTTGCGACGGATCGGACAACACCGAGCTGATTGAGCACCTGCGCCGGTACAACCGGGTGGCGGAAATCATCGAGTGCGCCCACCAGCCGCGGTACCTGGTCAATGCGGTGACCCAGCAGAAGAAGCCGCTGGACCTGCTGCGCGGCAAATATGTCGGGGCGATCAGCGGGATTGCCGGTCCCGAAAGTTTTGAGGAGGGCCTGCGGCGGCTGGGAGCGATGATCGACACGACGCGCCGATTTACCGACCATCACCGGTACAGCGAGGACGAAGTATACGGATTTATTGAACACTGTGAACGGCGCGACTGCGATCTGATCGTGACTACCGAGAAGGATTATGTGCGCTTTCCGCGGCTCCCGTACACCGATCTTCCGGTGTTTTATCTGCGGATGCAGATCCAGATCCTCAGCGGGCATGACGCCTGGGAGCGGATGATCGACCGGATCAGCACCGGCCGCCTGACCGCCCCCCGGGGCGCGGTCACGCCCGTCCCGGCCGCTTCTCAGCGCATGGCCGTGGAGGAGAGGCCCCCACCCCCGCACCCACTGTAGGCCCGCCGGCCCGGAGGGTTTCGCCAGGCGCTGCCAGTCCCTTCAAAGCCGGCCGCGGGGCGACCGGACCGGGGTCCGTGGCGGATCTCACCACGGCCGGCAGCGGGGAGAAGCATATTCCGACGGTGGCTGATCGGCTTCCCCGGCAAGTCTGTGGACACGTTGGCGGCTGGTGGTAAACTGGACGGATGTTCGATTTTCTTGCTGATTCCCCGCGGGATCGGGCGGTGCTGTGCGGCCCCGGTCATTCCCGACGCGAGTTTCTGCAGGTGGGTGCGTTGTCGGCGCTCGGGCTCTCCCTGCCGCAGATGCTGGCGGCTGAGAGTTCCGGGCTGGCACGGCCGGGGTCGGACCGGAAGTCGTGCATCATGATTTTCAACCTGGGCGGGCCGAGCCATCTCGACCTCTGGGACATGAAACCGGATGCGCCCTCGGAGATCCGCGGGCCGTTTTCTCCGATCCGGACGAAATCCGATGCCTTTGAGCTTTCCGAGCTGCTGCCCCGGCATGCGCGCTTGGCGGACAAATTTTCGCTGGTGCGCTCGTGTCATCATGATGGGGCGGCGGTGCATGATGCCGGCTGGCAGATGTTGCAGACCGGGCGGCGGTTTACGGGCGGGATTCAGTCGCCGCATGCCGGCTCGGTGGCCAGCTATCTGCTGGGGAGGCGTACGGATCTGCCGCCATTTGTGGTGTTGCCGCAGTTGATGGGGCGGGGCGGCGGCAATCTGCCGAACGGACAGGCGGGCGGGTTTCTGGGCAAGGCGCATGATCCGTTTGCGTTGATGGCGGACCCGTCGCAGCCGGATTTCCGGGTCCCGGACCTGCTGCCGCCCGACCAGATCGGAGCGGCGCGGCTCGACCGGCGGCGGCGGCTCCGCGATATCGTCGAGGGGTCGGTGCGGGAGTTTGAGGCCAGCGAGGATGCGCGGCTGATGGATGAGAATTTTCATGCCGCCTTCCGGATGATGACCAGTGAGCAGGCGCGGCAGGCGTTTGCCTTGGCGGACGAGCCGACGGCGGTGCGTGAGCGTTACGGCATGAACCGCTTTGGTCAGTGTTGTCTGCTGGCGCGGCGGCTGGTCGAGAGCGGGGTGCGTTTTGTGACCATCAACACGTTTCTCACGGTGTTCGATGAGATCACCTGGGATATTCATGGATCAAAGCCGTTCACGTCGATCGAAGGCATGAAGGACATCGTTTGTCCGATGTACGACCAGGCGTACAGCGCATTGATTGAGGACCTTGATCAGCGCGGGCTGCTGGACGACACTCTGGTGGCGTGCCTGTCGGAATTCGGGCGCACGCCGAAGGTGAATCCGGCGGGCGGTCGCGACCATTGGCCGCAGTGTTTCACGACGTATTTTGCCGGGGGCGGGGTGCGCGGCGGGCGGGTGATCGGCCAGAGCGATCCGGTCGGCGGCTTTCCGGCCGAGCGGCCGGTGGGGCCCGGCGACCTGGTGGCCACGGTATTTCACAGCCTTGGACTGGATGACAAGGCGCACCTGCCCGGGCCGGGCGGCCGGCCGTTTTTCCTCACTGATCTCGGCACGGAGCCGATCCGGGAGTTGTTCACCTGAGAGTGGCCGGCCATTTCCCTTGCTGACATGATGCTGATCCGGTGCCTGAGACATCTGCTGGTGGTGATGACGGTGGTCTTCGGGCCGGCGACGGCGGCGGAACCGCCGTCGTTCCGCCACGACGTTCTGCCGATCCTTTCAAAGGCCGGCTGCAATACCGGCGGGTGTCACGGAGCCATTGCCGGCAAAGGCGGATTCCGGCTTTCGCTCTTCGGGTACGACCCGGAAAAAGATTATGTCACCATCACCCGCGAGGTGCGCGGGCGGCGGATCGAGCCCGCGGATCCGGCCCGCAGCCTGCTGCTGACCAAGCCGACAACCGCCGTGCCTCACAAGGGAGGGCGCCGCCTCGAACCGGAATCCGACGACTATCGGATCCTGACAGCATGGATCAGTGCGGGGGCTCCCGGCCCGCGGCCGGACGACCCGACCGTCACCGCCCTGAGCGTGAGCCCGGCCGACACCGAACTCGCTCCGGGCGAAACCCGTCCGCTCACCGTGCAGGCGCGGTTCAGCGACGGCACCGCCCGCGATGTCACCCGCTGGGCGAAATTCACCTCCGCCAACGAAGCGGTGGCCACCGTCAGCGACACCGGCACCATGACCGGCGTGGCCCACGGGGCCGGTGCCATCACCGTCTGGTATTCGTCGCAACTGGCCACCGCACGCATCGTCTCCCCCTTCCCCCACGCCTTGGACGATCGTGTTTTTGCCGAGGCGCCACGTGCCGGCTTCATCGACGACCTCGTCCTCGCCCAGCTGCGAAACCTCCGGCTGCCGCCGTCGCCGGCCGCCGACGACACCACCTTCGTGCGCCGCGCGTTTCTCGATACCATCGGCCGCCTGCCGACCCCCGACGAAGCCCGTGCGTTTGCCGCCGACCCGGCTCCCGACAAACACTCCCGGCTTGCCGACAGCCTGCTCGCGCGCCCGGAATTCGTCGATTACTGGGCTTACAAATGGGCCGACATCCTGCTGGTCACCAGTTCGAAACTCCGCCCCGAACCGCTGCGGGCGTACGCTGAATGGATCCGCACCCAGGTGGCGTCCAACCGCCCTTGGAACGAGGTCGTCACCGAGCTGGTGACGGCCAAAGGGTCGTCGCTGGAAAATGGCGCAACCAACTTTTTCGCCGTCCACCAGGACCCCGAAACGATGGCTGAAAATGTCAGCCAGGCGTTCCTGTCGCTCTCGATCAACTGCGCCAAATGCCACAACCACCCGCTGGAAAAGTGGACCAACGACCAGTACTACGCGTTCGCGAACCTCTTCTCACGCGTCCGCGCCAAAGGCTGGGGCGGGGACCCGCGGAGCGGCGACG
>JALRGF010000476.1 GCA_023253495.1 Verrucomicrobiales bacterium | reverse complement strand
AACATGCTCACTTCGGCCATTCAGGTCACCTCCGAGGAATCACGGGTGTTCATGAATCTGTACGGATCTCCAGCCCACCGGCTCAACGCCCTGCAGGACACCATGGAAGCCGCCACCCCCGCCTTCGGAGCCAACGGCCTGGCCGCCCTGCGCCGGCGCGGTCTGCAACAGGCACCCCCGCGGTTCAGCAGCTCGGAAATCTTCGTCGATTCCACCCGCGGCGAGGCCGGCCGCGGCCTCGTCTGGTCCCGCGAAGTCATGGTGCGCGCTTTCGACGACACCCTGGTGCGCCGCGAAATCATCGGGTCACGGACGTTCAAAACGTATATCAATGGCCATGAGCTCAAACCGGGAAACTACCGGCTCAACGACGAACTGCCGGACGGCATCGGGTGGCGGCTTCCCACCCTCGACGAATTACGCAGCCTGCCTGGCTGGGGAAAGGGCGATTCCGGACTGCTCGAATTGAAGAACAAAACGGGTATCGATTCCGGCGGGCGCCACCTGTTCGCCGTGCTCGACCGCTCGGCACCGGATCCGATCTCAGTTGAACAGGCCGGCTTCGGCACGCTGAGCTACGCCTACACCAGCGGCCAGGTGCGTTTCTATTCTTTCCACAGCGGAACCGGCAACCAATGGACCGGCCTCGAGGTGACCCGGAACCGGAATCCTCCGGATACCGTCAACTGCCTGCGCGTCCTCGACCTGCATACCTTTCCCGGCAACCGCCCCGACGTGCCGGCCGTGACCGTCGATGGACGGATTGCCAACGGTCTGTACGCCTGGCCCGACAGCGTCGCCCGCAAGCCGGCGTGGTGGCCGGCCAAGGCGTATTATTCGAGCATCATGCGATCCACCGGCATCCCGCCCACCAATATCGCCGTGATCGACCAGATCATCCCCAACCCCTGGTATTCACCGACCCCCGACGAAACCAGAGAGGTTCCCTCCCACCTCAAAGTCCTCAGCGCCTTGGCTTTCTGGGAATTGAAATCTTCCGGCAACGAGACCCGTGGCTTCGTCGAAGACGTTTCCGGCCTGGTCGAGTGGCAGAGTTCGGACGCGTCCGTCGCGGTGGCCGGCAACATGTTCAATCGTTTTGATTCCGTGGCAAAATCCGCCGGAGAGGAAGGCCGTTTCGTCTCTCCATGGTTCGCCCCCATCACCTTCAGCCGGGCCAATTCCCCGGTCACCTTCACCGCCCACTGGGTTCAGGGTCTCCTGAGCGAGTCCCTCTCCAACCGGATCACCATCACTCAGGAGGCAGATCACCGACTGTGCGTCCCGCCCGTGCCCAGCGCGCTGGATGTCAGCCCGGGAAACCTGCTCTACACCAGCCTCAGCCAGATCGATGGCATCAGCATGGCCGCCACCCGGTACTGGACAGACCGTTCCGCCGAGGACGCCACCAACGGGGTCCAGTGGTCGCTGCTCGAAGTCACCAAGGATGCCGCAGGGCGGGAAATCACCACTCCCCTGCCCGCGGATCTCGCCTCCATCTCACAAGGCAGCGGCGGCGCCACCGGAGGCATCCTCAGAGTGTCTCCTGGTGCCGGCACCCCCGCCCGCACCCTGCGCATTCTCGCCACCGACTCCGTCAGCGGACGCACCAGCAAGGCCGACCTTCGGCTCCAGTTCTGAAGCACCCACCCCCCCTCCGGGAAAAACCCTGCGGAAGGGCGGCGACACATCGCCGCTCCTTTCCCGCGAGGGTCGCGTCCCGACGGTTCACGGCGCGCTCAGCGCCGCTTCAGGATCAACCCCCTGCCACCACACCTCCCCATGACCCGCCCCTCTCCCTTAGCGCCCACCCAGAAAAACCCTTAGATTTTTAAGCTCATTTCTTACATCAAACTTGACTTTTTTCGCCTTCTTGGGCATAAGGAGTCCAAAATTCGCGAGTCCGCATCCCATGGCATGCCGCTCTGCCTCCCCCGCCGGAGTTGATGCGGCAACTGCCTCACATCCAACACGTTTTCAATGTTTATGTCAATGAAACACTCATTAAAGCGGGGATTCCGGCCTCCTCTCGTCTTGGTCTGTGCGCTGTTGGTCGGCCCCCTGGGCGCCGCCCGTGCCGCCTCCCTCGTCACCGACTGGAACGATCAGGCCCTCGCGGCCGTTCGCATCACCCGCATGCCGCCGCCGCCGTTCTCGCGGGCGCTGGCGATCATGAACACCGCGATGTACGACGCCTGGGCCGCCTACGACAAAAAGGCCCATGGCACCCAGTTCCAGGGCGAGCTGCGTCGCCCCAAAGAAGAGCGCACCCAAGCCAATCGCCAGATGGCCATGAGCTACGCCGCCTACCGCACGCTGGTCGACCTGTTCCCGGGCCGCCAGGCTCAGTTCGACGCCGAAATGGCGCGCCTGGGGTACGACCCGGACGACACCACCAGCGATCTGACCACGCCGCAGGGCGTGGGCAACGCGGCCGCGGCCGCGGTGATCCAGTTCCGCCGCACCGACGGCTCCAACCAGCTCGGCGATCTCAGCGGCGGGGCGCCTTACAGCGATTACACCGGCTATCAATCGGTCAACACCCCCACCCAGGTCGTCGATCTTGGCCGATGGCAGCCGCTGGCGGTGCCCACCAGCTCCGGTGGCTTCAACGTCCAGTCCTGCCTCACTCCGCACTGGGGCGGCGTCAAGGGCTTCGCGCTCCGCAGCTACGACCAGTTCGCGGTACCCGCGCCGGCGCAGCCGGGGACCTTCGCGTTCTGGCAGCAGTCCCTCGAAGTGGTCGCGCTCAGCGCCAGCCTCGACGATGAGCGCAAGGCCATCGCCGACTGGTGGTCTGACGGCCCGGGCTCGGAAACGCCGCCCGGCACCTGGATCCTCCTGGCCAAGGACGTGTCCAATCGCGACGACCACGATCTGGACGAGGATGCGCAGATGTTCTTCGCGTTGAGCAACGCGATGTTCGATGCCGGCATCGCCTGCTGGGGCTACAAACGCCAGTACGATTCCGTGCGTCCGATCTCCGCGGTCCGCAGCCTGTTTGAGAACATACCCATCCTCGCATGGGGCGGCGAAGGCCAGGGCCTGAGCCTGATCCTCGGCCGGAACTGGCGCCCGTACCAGCCGGCAAATTTTGTCACCCCGCCGCATGCCGACCACCTCTCCGGTCACAGCACCTTCAGCGCCGCCGCCGCGGAAACTCTCAAGCTGTTCACCGGCAGCGATACCTTCGAGGGTTCGGCAGTGGTGCCGGCCGGCAGCTCGCTGGTTGAGCCGGGCCTCTCGCCCTCGCGCGACATCACCCTGTCATGGTCGACTTTCTCCAGTGCCGCGGCCGAGGCCGGCATCTCCCGTCTCTACGGCGGCATCCATTTCCAGAACGCGAACCTTGAAGGCCAGAAACTCGGCCGAAAGGTCGCCGCTCAGGTTTATGAACTGTGCCGCGCTTACATCAAGGGCAAAGAAGCGGACGACTGAGTCCGCCTCCCGGCCCCCCGCCCCGCACAGTGTCCGGGTCCCGACGGTTTCCTCGCCTCGTTTTCCGTGATCCCGTTCGACCTCACCGTCGCGGAGGAGGCCGCTTGGATTCCTCGGAGCACCCGGATGAAGCTCCCGGACGCGATCAATTGAGCTTCCGCCACGCTGACCGAAGCGCTCTTGGTGACGCGAAAGACGCGGGACTTCCCTGGGGAGGACCGGTTCGTGCACATCCCCTGTCAGGTGTGACCTCCGAGGCGTCTCCGGAGTCACCGGCAGCCAGCCCTTCGCGCATTCATGCCGGAACACCCTGCGCCATCGGGAACGGCTCAATCACACACTGGAGGGTGGACACATTTCGTTCCGCCTTGGCCGCCTCCCGCGACGCTGTCTCGACAACCATCAGGATGCTGGAAACGAAAAACCTCCGGCACCATGGATTCCTCCGCAGGATCGGCCAGATGAGGTACGACAGGATCCGGAAGAGGCGGGCCACGCCTTCGTAGGTAAACCAGCTCAACCACCGGGGGCACTGGATCGGCCGGCTCGAGGGTTCCCACTCGCTCCGGGCAAAGACGTGGACCAGCGGCATGCCCTCATCCCGGAGGGATGCCAGAACATAGCCGGAGGT
>JALRGF010000298.1 GCA_023253495.1 Verrucomicrobiales bacterium | reverse complement strand
TGACGGGGTGAAAAGCGCATGACCTCCATGCCAAAGCGGCTCAGGTCGTAGCGGCTGCAGGCGGCAGCCATCATCTCGATCGCGCAGCAGGCCAGGCCCATCGGCATCGGCCAGAGCGAGTTCTTGCGCATCCAGTTGATGGACGCGTCGAGCCTCGTGAAAATCACATTGCCTTCGATTTTCGAGTCATAGGCCATGGAGGCCGCCGCTTCCTTCATGGCGAGCGACGGCACCGGCGGTTCTCCGGTGCGCCGGACGCCGTGCTGTGATGGATGCGGCCGCGCCGTGGCCAGCGCGGGTTCTCCCGGGATGTGAATGGTGCCGCTGCTCATAGGATCGGGTGGCTTCGGACGGGTGAAAACCAATTTTCCATAGCCGCGGGCCCCGGTGCCGGCAACCGGGGATTTTTTGCCGCCGCGGGTTCGTGGAGGCGCGCGGGGTTGGTGATGCGGGTGCGGAGGAATCAGGTGTTCCCCGTCCCGGGCCCGCCTTGACCCCGCGGCGGGCATGGCTGAGGCTTTCAGTTGGTCCCCTGTCGTGTGAAATCCGCTCTTTTGTCATTCTTGTTTCCCACCGGCCTCGGGCGGCGCGGCGGCTGTGCGGGCGGGAGATGCCGGCTGACTGGAGCGGGGCTGCTGGCAGTGGCGGCCGCTCTCGCGTTCACGGCCTCGGCTGCCGTGGTGCCGCCACCCGATGCGCACGAGCACTGGGCGTTTCATCCGCCGCGTGCGACGCCCCCGCCGGCGGTCGGGGCGGTCGACCGGGTGCAGACGGAGATCGATCGTTTTGTTCTGACGCGTCTGGAGGCGGCGGGTGTGCCCCCGGCCGCCCCGGCGGATGCGCGCACCCTGATCCGGCGGATGAGCTACGGCCTGACCGGGCTGCCGCCGTCGGCGGAAGAGGCCGACGCCTTTGTCGAGGCGGCGGCGGACGACCGCGCATCAGCGGTGGCGGCGCTGATCGACCGCCTGCTGGCCAGTCCGCGGTATGGGGAGCGTTGGGGGCGGCATTGGCTGGATGTGGCGCGGTATTCGGACACCAAGGGGTACGTCTACGGGCGGGAAGAGCGGCAGTTCGTCCATGCGCCGGCCTACCGCGACTGGGTGATCCGGGCGTTCAATGACGATCTGCCGTATGACCGGTTTCTGCTCCTGCAGCTGGCGGCGGACCGGTTGGTGCCGGCAGACTCTTCCGATCTTGCGGCGATGGGATTCGTGACCGGCGGGCGACGGTTCATCGGGGTGACGCATGACATCATCGATGACCGCATCGACGTGGTGACCCGCGGGACCATGGGGTTGACGGTCGCCTGTGCGCGGTGCCACGACCACAAATATGATCCGGTGCCGACGGCTGATTATTATTCGCTTTACGGGGTGTTTCGCGGCAGTGACGACCGGTTGGTACCGCTGGCGGCCGGCGACGATGCGGAGCTGGCGAAGCGCCAGGAAAAGTTGACGCAGACGATGGCGACGCGCCGGGAGGAAGCGGGAGCGCGGCTGCGGGCGCGCGTCGGCGAGTATCTCACGGCGCAGCTCGAGTTGAAGAAATATCCCGAGGAAGGATTCGATCAGATTCTTTCCGCGGACGACCTGATTCCGGCCTCGGTGCGGCGGTGGCGCGATTTCCTGCACCTCGCGGCGCGCTCCGCGCATCCGATTTTCGGTCCGTGGCAGGCGCTGGCGGCGGTGCCCGAGTCGGAATGGGCGACGGCCGCGGAGCCGGCGCGGCGTCGTGCGCTGGCGGAGCCCGGCCTGAATCCGCTGGTGGCCGCCGCCTTTGCCACGCTGCCGGCGAACGCCCGCGAGGCCGCCGCCCGCTATGGAAAACTGTGTGCCGACGCGGAGGCGCTGGGGGACGCGCCGGGGGCTGCCGAGCTGCGCGCGTTTCTGAGCGACCCGCAGTCACCGACCGTGGTGCCCGACACCGGGATCGTGAACAACGAGACGTTTTTCCCCACGGCGGCCACGGAAGAGCTGTGGCGGCTCCAGGGCGAAGTCGACCGTCGCCTGATCGAGCTCGGCACCCCGGCGGCCCTGGTGCTCGCCGAGCGAGCCCCGGGCCCGGACCCCCGTGTCTTCAACCGCGGGCTGCCGTCCAACCCGGGAGCCGAAGTGCCCCGGAGGTTCCTCGAGGTCCTCGCGGGTCCCGGCCGCCAGCCGTTCCGCGATGGCACCGGGCGCCTCGAACTCGCCCGCGCCATCGCCAGTCCGGCCAATCCGCTGACCGCGCGCGTCATGGTCAACCGCATCTGGCACCACCATTTCGGCACCGGACTGGTGAAGACGCCCAGTGACTTCGGCCTGCGCGCCGAGACGCCGAGCCACCCGCAGCTGCTCGACTGGCTGGGCCGGTGGTTTGTCGATTCCGGGTGGAGCGTGAAAGCGCTGCACCGGTTGATTCTTTCGAGCGCCGTCTACCAGCAGAGCGCACAGAATCCGCAGGCGGACACCGTGCGGGATCCGGACAACCGCCTGCTGGCCCACTTTCCGGTGCGGCGGCTCGACTTCGAGCAGTTGCGCGACTCGATGCTGCAGGTCGGCGGGTCGCTCGACCTGACCATGGGCGGCCGCGGCCGCGACGTGCTCGACGACGGCAACACGCGCCGCACCGTCTATGCGCGCGTCGACCGCCAGTTTCTTCCCGGCACCTTCCGCACGTTTGATTTCGCCAATCCCGACCTGCACGTGGCGGTGCGCCACGAAACCACGGTGCCGCAGCAGGCGCTCTTTTTTCTCAACGGGCCGTTTGCCGCGCAGCGGGCGCGCGCTCTGGCCCGGGCGACCGACGGTCTGCCCGACACCGAACGCGTGCACCAGCTCCACCGCCTGGTCTATCAGCGCGCCGCCACCGCCGCCGAAGCCCGCGCGGCCAGTGAGTTCGTGGCCGCCGCCACCGCCGAAACCCCGCCCGCGCCACCACCGCCGCCGGAGACCGCATGGCACTACGGTACCGGCGCCTGGGACGAACCGGCCCGGCGCCTGGCCGGCTTCACCCCGCTGCCGCACGCCACCGGCTCGGCATGGCAAGGGGATGCCGCCTACCCCGGCGGCGACACCGGCTGGGCGCAGCTCACCGCCACCGGCGGCCACCCGGGCAACACGCGCGCCCATGCTGTCGTGCGGCGCTGGGTGGCTCCGGCCTCCGGCACGGTGTCAGTCGCCGGCACGCTCAAACATGAACCGTCGCAGGGTGACGGCGTGCGTGGGTTCATCATTTCCAGCCGCCATGGCCTGCTCCGGGAAGCCCGGGTGCACGCGTCCGAAGCGGCCATGAACGTCGACGGCTTGGCGGTCGAGCACGGCGATAGCCTGGACTTTGTTGTCGACATTGCCGACACGCTCGACAGCGACCAGTTCCTGTGGGCCCCGGTCGTCACCGCGCCGGAAACCGAATGGCACGCCACCACCGGCTTCAGCGCGCCGCCGCCCGCGCCGGACATCCTCCAGCCGTGGGAACAGTATGCCCAGGTGCTGCTGCTCTCGAACGAATTCGCCTTTGCCGACTGACCCCCCCGACCTGCCCGCCATGAACCCGTTTGACCGACCCGCCCTCAGCCGCCGCGATTTCCTCGCCCGCACCGGGCTCGGCCTGGGCGCACTCGCGCTGGCTCCGCTGGTCCGCGCCGCCGCCCCGCCCGAACCGCTGGGCGTCCGCACGCCGCACTTCACACCCAAAGCGAAACGGGTGGTCCACTTTTTCCTCAACGGGGGGCCGTCGCACGTCGACACCTTCGATCCCAAACCCCTGCTGGCCAAACACGCCGGCCAGCCGCTGCCCGGCGATTTCCTGCGCACCGAACGCAAGACCGGCGCGGCCTTTCCGTCGCCTTTCACCTTCAGGAAATACGGCCAGAGCGGTCTGGAAATCAGCGAGATCTTTGCGAAGACGGCGGCCCACGCCGACAGCCTGGCGGTGGTGCGCTCGATGCACGCCCAGGTGCCGAACCACGAGCCATCGCTCATGCTCATGAATTGCGGCGACAGCGTGCAGGCGCGGCCGAGCTTCGGGTCATGGCTGCTCTACGGACTGGGCGCGGAAAATCGGAATCTGCCGGGATTTGTCGCCATGTGTCCGGGCGGCATGCCGATCAAGGACTCGGAAAACTGGCAGGCCGGCTTTCTGCCCGGTGCCTTCCAGGGGACGTTTGTCGACCCGCAGCACCGTGAGGTGGAAAAGCTGATTGAGAATATCCGCAGCCCGCATGCCACGGCGGCCATCCAGCGGCGCCAGCTCGACCTGCTGCGCGAACTGAACAACCGCCACCTCGAAGCCCACGGACGGGACCCGCGGTTCGAGGCGCGTCTCGAGTCGTTCGAACTCGCCTTCCGCATGCAGATGGAGGCGACCGACGCCTTTGATCTGGCGCGCGAGCCCGCGGCCATCCGCGAGATGTACGGCGACCATGTGCACGGCCGGCAGACGCTGATCGCGCGGCGGCTGCTGGAGCGCGGGGTGCGCTTTGTCCAGCTCTGGCATGGCGCCGGCCAGCCGTGGGACCACCACGACAACATCGAAGGCGCTATCCGCACCCATGCCGGCCATATCGACGGACCGATTGCCGCCCTGCTCACCGACCTCAAACAACGCGGCCTCTTCGAGGACACCCTCGTGATCATCGGCGGCGAGTTCGGGCGCACCCCGACCGTCGAACTCAATGAAGGCGGCCAGTCGAAGCTCGGGCGCGATCACAACCACTATGGTTTCAGCGTGGTACTCGCCGGCGGCGGGGTGCGCGGCGGCACCGCCTACGGGGCCACCGATCCGTTCGGCTTCCGCGCCGTCGAGAATCGCGCCAGCGTGCACGACCTGCATGCCACGCTGCTGCACCTGCTCGGTTTTGACCACGAGCACCTGACCTACCGGCACGCCGGTCGCGATTTCCGCCTCACGGATGTCTACGGCGAAGTGATGCACGGGATCCTCGCGTGAACGGCTCCCGGTGCGTCCTTGCCCCGCCGGGCATCACGACGACACTGGCTCGATGGCCAACCAGTCTGACGACGACGTGCGCGAGCGGGTGCTCGCATGGATGCGGTCGCCGAAATACCAGCCGCTGACCAAATCCGGGCTGGCCCGCGCGCTGCGGCTGCGCCCGGAGGAGCGCGCCGGATTCCGCGGCGTGCTGCGGGAACTCGAGGCCGAGGGCATCGTCCTCTGCGGCAAAAAATCACTCTACTCGCTGCGGGAGCGGACGCCCGGCGGCCTGACCGGCACCCTCAAGTTTCTCAACACCGGGGACGCCCAGTTTCTGCCTGACCGACACGATCCGGAAACCGCGGCCGCGCTGCGCGGCCTCGGCCTCGATCTCGGCCGCGAAAT